>NZ_JABWRG010000062.1:0-30350 GCF_014268825.1 Pseudomonas sp. SWRI51
TCTGGTGGGTGCTCAGATCCTGGGGCTGCTTCGCAGCCCTTTCGCGGCACAAGGCCGCTCCTACACTGACCGCGTATACGGCATCGATATGGGGATGGGCGAGCTCTGTGGGAGCTGGCGACAGCCTGCGATGAGGCCCGGGCAGGCGGGTACAAAACCAGGGGACCCTGCGCTTCTGTCGCATTCATGTGTTTTAGAGACACATATACGGTAGACCGAAAAAGCACTTTTCTGTAAGCTACAGCTTTAGTGTGTCCACTAAAAGCGCGCAGCGAATTGAATTCAGCACATGAAAGCGGGGTGACGTGTCCATACGTCACTCCGCTTTTTTGCAACCTGCGATCGCCCTTTCATGCTTGAACTACGGGAGGTCTTCTTGACAAAGCCAGCCATACTCGCCCTTGCCGACGGCAGTATTTTTCGCGGTGAATCCATCGGTGCCGACGGTCAGACCGTTGGTGAGGTGGTATTCAACACCGCTATGACCGGCTACCAGGAAATCCTTACAGACCCTTCCTACGCCCAGCAAATCGTTACCCTGACCTACCCGCACATCGGCAACACCGGCACCACGCCGGAAGACGCCGAGTCGGACCGCGTCTGGTCTGCCGGCCTGGTCATCCGTGACCTGCCGCTGCTGGCCAGCAACTGGCGTAACACCCAGTCGCTGCCTGACTACCTCAAGGCCAACGGCGTTGTTGCCATCGCTGGTATCGACACCCGTCGCCTGACCCGTATCCTGCGTGAAAAGGGCGCCCAGAACGGCTGCATCCTCGCCGGTGACAACATCAGCGAAGAAGCTGCCATCGCCGCCGCCCGTGGCTTCCCTGGCCTCAAGGGCATGGACCTGGCCAAAGTGGTTTCCACCAAAGAGCGCTACGAGTGGCGTTCCAGCGTGTGGGAGCTGAAAACCGACAGCCACCCGACCCGCGAAGCCGCCGACCTGCCGTACCACGTGGTTGCCTTCGACTTCGGCGTCAAGCTGAACATCCTGCGCATGCTGGTCGCCCGTGGCTGCCGCGTGACCGTGGTGCCTGCCCAGACGCCGGCCAGCGAAGTGCTGGCGCTGAATCCGGACGGCGTGTTCCTGTCCAACGGCCCTGGTGACCCCGAGCCGTGCGACTACGCCATCCAGGCGATCAAAGAGATCCTCGAAACCGAAATCCCGGTGTTCGGCATCTGCCTTGGCCACCAGCTGCTGGCCCTGGCCTCCGGCGCCAAGACCGTGAAGATGGGCCATGGCCACCACGGTGCCAACCACCCGGTCCAGGACCTGGATACCGGCGTTGTGATGATCACCAGCCAGAACCACGGTTTTGCCGTTGACGAAGCCACGCTGCCGGGCAACGTGCGCGCCATCCACAAGTCGCTGTTCGACGGCACCCTGCAGGGTATCGAGCGCACCGACAAGAGCGCGTTCAGCTTCCAGGGCCACCCTGAAGCCAGCCCAGGGCCGACCGATGTCGCGCCACTGTTCGATCGTTTCACCGATGCCATGGCCAAGCGCCGCTGAGCATCTTGCCTCAAGGCCCCGGGCCGGCTGATGCCGCGCCCGGAAGCGCCTGACCCAGATTGTTCAAGACGGCTTGCCGACTGACCCGCGGATTTGAGTGACAACCATGCCAAAACGTACAGACATCAAAAGCATCCTGATTCTCGGCGCTGGCCCGATCGTGATCGGCCAGGCCTGTGAATTCGACTACTCCGGCGCCCAGGCTTGCAAAGCCCTGCGCGAGGAAGGTTTCCGCGTCATCCTGGTGAACTCCAACCCGGCCACCATCATGACCGACCCGGCCATGGCCGACGCCACCTACATCGAGCCGATCAAGTGGCAATCCGTTGCCAAGATCATCGAGAAAGAGCGCCCGGACGCGGTACTGCCGACCATGGGTGGCCAGACCGCCCTGAACTGCGCCCTGGACCTGGAGCGCCACGGCGTTCTGGAGAAGTTCGGCGTAGAGATGATCGGCGCCAACGCCGACACCATCGACAAGGCCGAAGACCGTTCGCGCTTCGACAAGGCGATGAAAGACATCGGCCTTGAGTGCCCGCGCTCCGGCATCGCCCATACCATGGAAGAGGCCTACACGGTCCTCGAGAAGCTTGGCTTCCCATGCATCATCCGCCCGTCCTTCACCATGGGCGGCACCGGTGGCGGCATCGCCTACAACCGTGAAGAATTCGAAGAAATCTGCACCCGTGGCCTGGACCTGTCGCCGACCAAAGAGCTGCTGATCGACGAATCGCTGATCGGCTGGAAGGAATACGAGATGGAGGTGGTCCGCGACAAGAAGGACAACTGCATCATCGTCTGCTCCATCGAGAACTTCGACCCGATGGGCGTGCACACCGGTGACTCGATCACCGTGGCGCCAGCACAGACCCTGACCGACAAGGAATACCAGATCATGCGCAACGCCTCGCTGGCGGTGCTGCGTGAAATCGGTGTCGAAACCGGCGGTTCCAACGTGCAGTTCGGCATCTGCCCAGACACCGGCCGCATGGTCGTGATCGAGATGAACCCACGGGTATCGCGCTCGTCCGCCCTGGCATCGAAAGCCACCGGCTTCCCGATCGCCAAGATCGCTGCCAAGCTGGCTATCGGCTACACCCTCGACGAACTGCAGAACGACATCACCGGCGGCCGTACCCCGGCGTCCTTCGAGCCGTCCATCGACTATGTCGTCACCAAGCTGCCACGTTTCGCCTTCGAGAAATTCCCGAAAGCCGACGCCCGCCTGACCACCCAGATGAAATCTGTGGGTGAAGTCATGGCCATCGGCCGCACCTTCCAGGAATCGCTGCAGAAAGCCCTGCGCGGCCTCGAAGTCGGTGCCTGCGGCCTCGACCCGAAAGTCGACCTGGCCAGCGCCGAAGCTGCCGGCATCCTCAAGCGCGAGCTGACTGTGCCGGGCGCCGAGCGTATCTGGTACGTCGCCGACGCCATGCGTTCGGGCATGACGTGCGAAGAAATCTTTGCCCTGACCGGCATCGACATGTGGTTCCTGGTACAGATGGAAGATCTGATCAAGGAAGAAGAGAAGGTCAAGACCCTGGCCCTGTCGGCTATCGACAAGGACTACATGCTGCGCCTCAAGCGCAAGGGCTTCTCTGACCAGCGCCTGGCTGTGCTGCTCGGTATTACCGACAAGAGCATGCGCCGCCACCGCCACAAGCTCGAAGTGTTCCCGGTGTACAAGCGCGTCGACACCTGCGCCGCCGAGTTCGCCACCGACACCGCCTACCTCTACTCCACCTATGAAGAAGAGTGCGAGGCCAACCCGTCGACCCGCGACAAGATCATGATCCTCGGCGGTGGCCCGAACCGCATCGGCCAAGGTATCGAGTTCGACTATTGCTGCGTGCACGCGGCGCTGGCGCTGCGTGAAGACGGGTACGAGACCATCATGGTCAACTGCAACCCGGAAACCGTATCCACCGACTACGACACCTCCGACCGCCTGTACTTCGAGCCACTGACCCTCGAAGACGTGCTTGAAGTGTGCCGCGTCGAAAAACCAAAAGGCGTGATCGTCCACTACGGCGGCCAGACCCCGCTGAAGCTGGCCCGCGCCCTGGAAGAAGCCGGCGTGCCGATCATCGGTACCAGCCCGGATGCCATCGACCGCGCCGAAGACCGCGAGCGCTTCCAGCAGATGGTTCAGCGCCTGAACCTGCTGCAGCCGCCAAACGCCACCGTGCGCAGCGAAGAAGAAGCCATCCGCGCTGCCGGCACCATCGGCTACCCGCTGGTGGTTCGCCCCTCGTACGTACTGGGCGGCCGCGCCATGGAGATCGTCTACGAACTGGACGAGCTCAAGCGCTACCTGCGTGAAGCGGTTCAGGTGTCCAACGACAGCCCAGTACTGCTCGACCACTTCCTCAACTGCGCCATCGAGATGGACGTGGATGCGGTGTGCGACGGTACTGACGTGGTGATCGGCGCAATCATGCAGCACATCGAGCAGGCCGGCGTTCACTCCGGCGACTCGGCGTGCTCGCTGCCGCCTTACTCGCTGCCAGCCCATGTTCAGGACGAAGTCCGCGAACAGGTCAAGAAAATGGCCCTGGAGCTGGGCGTTGTCGGCCTGATGAACGTGCAGTTGGCCCTGCAGGGCGACAAGATCTACGTGATCGAAGTCAACCCGCGTGCCTCGCGTACCGTGCCGTTCGTGTCCAAGTGCATCGGCACTTCGCTGGCAATGATCGCTGCCCGCGTCATGGCCGGCAAAACCCTGAAAGAAATCGGTTTCACCAAGGAAATCATCCCGAACTTCTACAGCGTCAAGGAAGCCGTCTTCCCGTTCGCCAAGTTCCCAGGGGTTGACCCGATCCTCGGCCCTGAGATGAAATCCACCGGTGAAGTCATGGGCGTCGGCGACAGCTTCGGTGAAGCCTTCGCCAAGGCCCAGATGGGTGCCAGCGAAGTGCTGCCAACCAGCGGCACTGCGTTCATCAGCGTGCGTGACGACGACAAGCCGCAAGTGGCTGGCGTTGCCCGCGACCTGATCAACCTGGGCTTCGAAGTGGTTGCCACTGCCGGCACCGCCAAGGTAATCGAAGCGGCTGGCCTGAAAGTGCGCCGTGTGAACAAGGTGACCGAGGGTCGCCCGCACGTGGTCGACATGATCAAGAACGACGAAGTGTCGCTGATCATCAACACCACCGAAGGCCGCCAGTCGATTGCCGACTCTTACTCGATTCGTCGCAATGCGCTGCAGCACAAGATTTACTGCACCACCACCATTGCGGCCGGTGAAGCCATCTGCGAGGCGCTGAAATTCGGTCCGGAAAAGACCGTTCGCCGCCTTCAGGATCTGCATGCAGGACTCAAAGCATGAGCATTACCAAGTACCCGATGACCGTCCAGGGCGCTCGCGCCCTGGAAGAAGAACATCTGTTCCTGAGCAAGACCGAGCGCCCGCGCCTGAGCCAGGCAATCGGTGAAGCCCGTGAGCTGGGCGACCTCAAGGAAAACGCCGAATACCATGCCGCCCGCGAGGAGCAGGGTATGGTCGAGGCGCGTATCCGCGACATCGAGGGCCGTCTGCAGAACTCGGTGGTGATTGACGTCACCACCATCGCGCACACCGGCAAGGTGATCTTCGGTACTACCGTCGAGCTGGCCAACACCGAAACCGACGAGCGGGTTAAATACCAGATCGTTGGCGAGGACGAAGCCAACATCAAGCAGGGCAAGCTGTCGGCAAGCGCGCCGATCGCCCGTGCCATCATCGGCAAGGAAGAAGGCGACGTCGTCGTCATCAAAACGCCAAGCGGCACGGTCGAGTACGAGATTGTCGAAGTCCAGCACATCTGATCGGCGCCTGCGGGCGCCCTCGCTCGAAGGTATCCTCTGGCAGTTGGCCCAGGTTTTCTGGGTCGGCGGCCTTTGGGTGTTCCATGTCGGGCTGGTGCCCGCGCTCAAGGTCAGTGGGCTTGCGCCATTACTGGTGCATGACGTTGCTGCGCAGATCGACCGTTGGTTGATCGGCGTGGCAATGCTCGGCTTGCTGACGCAGTTGGCGGTATTGGCGAGGGTAGAAGGCCTGGCGGCCTGGTGGCGGCAGTTTCGCGGCCAGATGCTGTTGCTGGGGTTTTCTGCCTGCGTTGCCTATTACACGCTACGCTACGGTATCTCCGTAGGTGAGCGTTGGCAGATGTTCTGTTTTCTGGTGTTGGGCTTCTCTGGCATCGTGCTGGTGGCCCAGCCCGTACCTGTCAGGGCGCGACCCTAGCCGTTGCGGCTATGTCGCGCTCGCGCAGTATTCTGCTGTTACTTGAAGCGGTGGATATTGGACAGCTGCTTGTTCGGCTGTGGGTTCTTGCGGTAGATCAGCGCTTTCTTGCCGATGGTCTGCACCAGCTCCGCACGGCCAACCTTGCACAGCTCGGCGATGGCCGCAGCCCGCTCTTCGCGATCTTCGGAGCGAATCTCGACCTTGATCAGTTCATGATCGGCGAGGGCGCGTTCCAGTTCGGCAGCAACGCCTTCGCTGACGCCGTTGCCAGCAACGATCAGGACCGGCTTCAGGTCATGACCAATGGACTTGTATTGCTTCTTCTGCTCGTTATTGAGCGGCATAATCTGACCCTTTTCGTCTGATTCTGTAAAATTGACGGGCATTTTACCCGAGGGCCTGTGGCTCCGCCCAGTCAAACACGACGCATAAATCGAGGTGCCCCGTGGTACAACGTTCCAAAAGCAGCTCCAACTGGCTGCGCGAGCATTTTAACGACCCTTTCGTGAAGCAGGCGCAGAAGGACGGCTACCGTTCGCGCGCCAGCTACAAACTGCTTGAAATCCAGGAAAAGGACCGCCTGATCCGCCCTGGCATGAGTGTGATCGACCTCGGCGCAGCCCCCGGCGGCTGGTCGCAGGTGACCAGTCGTCTGATTGGTGGCCAGGGCCGTCTGATCGCCTCGGATATTCTGGAAATGGACTCCATTCCGGATGTCACGTTCATCCAGGGCGACTTCACCCAGGACGAAGTGCTGCAGCAGATCCTCGACGCTGTAGGCGATTCGCACGTGGACCTTGTGATTTCCGATATGGCCCCCAATATGAGTGGTACGCCCGAGGTGGACATGCCGCGGGCGATGTTCCTCTGTGAGCTGGCCCTGGATCTGGCAACCCGCGTGCTCAAGCCTGGCGGGGATTTCCTGATCAAGATTTTCCAGGGCGAAGGTTTCGATGTGTACCTGAAGGACGTGCGCAGCAAGTTCGACAAGGTGCAAATGCGCAAGCCATCGTCGTCGCGGGATCGCTCCCGCGAACAGTACCTGTTGGGCAAGGGTTTCAAGGGAGCGTGAAGGCGTTTTGCGCGGTGGGCGATAGTTATTTCCAATCGGCCACCGCGTCAGGATCGTCCGAACTTCGTGTAGTCTCGTTTCACAAAGGGTTACAGACGGTGCCTGCGGCTGCGTAGGTAATGTAGTAAGTTAGGGCGATGTATATCATGCGAGGCACGGCTGCGTGGTGCGCCGGCCTCAGAGGGTAGCGAATTGAACGACATGGCAAAGAATCTGATCCTCTGGTTGATCATCGCTGCCGTCCTTGTGACGGTGATGAACAACTTCTCCAGCCCTAACGAGCCGCAGACCCTCAACTATTCCGACTTCATCCAGCAGGTCAAGGATGGCAAGGTCGAGCGTGTGACCGTCGACGGCTACATCATTACCGGCAAGCGCAGCGACGGCGACAGCTTCAAGACCGTTCGCCCGGCTATCACCGACAACGGCCTGATCGGCGACCTGGTAGACAACCACGTCACCGTCGAAGGCAAGCAGCCTGAGCAGCAGAGCATCTGGACCCAGTTGCTGGTCGCCAGCTTCCCGATTCTGGTCATCATCGCGGTGTTCATGTTCTTCATGCGCCAGATGCAGGGCGGGGCGGGCGGCAAGGGCGGCCCGATGAGCTTCGGCAAGAGCAAGGCGCGCCTGCTGTCCGAGGACCAGGTCAAGACTACCCTGGCTGACGTCGCCGGTTGCGACGAGGCCAAGGAAGAGGTTGGCGAGCTGGTTGAATTCCTGCGCGATCCAGGCAAGTTCCAGCGCCTGGGCGGCCGCATCCCGCGTGGCGTGCTGATGGTAGGCCCGCCAGGTACCGGTAAAACTCTGCTGGCCAAGGCCATCGCCGGTGAAGCCAAGGTGCCGTTCTTCACCATTTCTGGTTCTGACTTCGTCGAAATGTTCGTCGGTGTCGGTGCCAGCCGTGTGCGCGACATGTTCGAGCAGGCCAAGAAACACGCCCCGTGCATCATCTTCATCGATGAAATCGACGCCGTCGGTCGCCACCGTGGCGCCGGCATGGGTGGCGGTCACGACGAACGCGAGCAAACGCTGAACCAGTTGCTGGTCGAAATGGACGGCTTCGAGATGAACGATGGCATCATCGTCATCGCCGCAACCAACCGTCCGGACGTGCTCGACCCTGCGCTGCTGCGCCCGGGCCGCTTCGACCGCCAGGTAGTGGTCGGTTTGCCGGACATCCGTGGCCGCGAGCAGATCCTCAAGGTGCACATGCGCAAGGCGCCGCTTGGCGAGAACGTCAACCCGGCCGTCATCGCCCGCGGTACCCCAGGCTTCTCCGGTGCTGACCTTGCCAACCTGGTCAACGAGGCATCGCTGTTCGCCGCCCGTGCCGGCAAGCGCCTGGTCGAGATGAAAGAGTTCGAACTGGCCAAAGACAAGATCATGATGGGCGCCGAGCGCAAATCCATGGTCATGTCCGAGAAAGAAAAGCAGAACACCGCTTATCACGAAGCCGGTCACGCCATCGTCGGCCGTGTAGTGCCTGAGCACGACCCGGTCTACAAGGTTTCGATCATTCCCCGTGGCCGCGCCCTGGGTGTGACCATGTTCCTGCCCGAAGAAGACCGCTACAGCCTGTCCAAGCGCGCGCTGATTAGCCAGATCTGCTCGCTGTACGGCGGCCGTATCGCCGAAGAAATGACCTTGGGCTTCGATGGCGTCACCACCGGTGCGTCCAACGACATCATGCGTGCCAGCCAGATTGCCCGGAACATGGTCACCAAGTGGGGCCTGTCCGAAAAACTCGGCCCGCTGATGTACGCCGAAGAAGAAGGCGAAGTGTTCCTCGGCCGTAGCGCCGGCGGGCAGAGCACCAGCGTTTCCGGCGAGACCGCCAAACTGATCGACTCCGAGGTGCGCAGCATCATCGACCAGTGCTATGCCACGGCCAAGCAGATCCTCACCGAGAACCGCGACAAGCTCGACGCCATGGCTGAGGCGCTGATGAAGTACGAAACCATCGATGCCGACCAGATCGACGACATCATGGCTGGCCGTACCCCGCGTGAGCCGCGTGACTGGGACAACGATGCCGGTACTTCGTCTGGCAACCAGGCATCTCAGGGTGATCGCCCTGAGTCGCCGATCGGCGGTCCAGCGGCTCAACACTAAGGGTTTCTATGGTTTCCCAGCAGTACCCAACCCGGTTGCCTTGCGGCAACCGGGTTCTTGATTTGTCCCGTACCCATGTCATGGGTATCCTCAATATCACCCCTGACTCGTTCTCCGATGGCGGGCGCTTCAGCCAGCGTGACGAAGCCCTGCGCCATGCCGAGGCGATGGTGCTGGCCGGTGCCACGCTGATCGATGTGGGGGGTGAGTCGACCCGCCCCGGCGCCCGCGCCGTGTCTCCCACCGAAGAGCTTGAGCGTGTGGCGCCCATTGTCGAGGCAATCAACAGCCGCCTCGACGTGGTGATTTCCGTCGATACCTCAACGCCTTCGGTGATGCGCGAGTCAGCGCGCCTGGGGGCCGGCCTGATCAACGACGTGCGCGCCCTGGAGCGCGAGGGTGCTCTCGATGCCGCCGCCGCTACAGGGCTGCCGGTGTGCCTGATGCACATGCGTGGCGAGCCGGGTAACATGCAGGACAATCCGCATTACGATGATGTAACTGCCGATGTCGCGCGCTACCTCGAGCAGCGCATGGCGGCCTGTGCCGCCGTGGGCATCGGCGCTGAGCGCATCATTCTTGATCCAGGTTTTGGCTTTGCCAAGACGGTTGCGCATAACCTGAGCCTGTTCAAACACATGGAAGCGCTCTACCGCCTCGGCTGCCCGCTGCTGGTGGGCGTTTCGCGCAAGAGCATGATCGGCCTCACCCTGCAGCGCCCGGTTGATCAGCGGCTTTATGGCAGCCTTGCCTTGGCAGCCCTGGCCATGACCAAAGGGGCGAGCATCCTGCGTGTCCATGATGTCGCCGAAACGGTCGATGTAGTGCGCATGATTGCAGCGGTGCAGAGCGCCGAATAAGAACATTGGAGTCCCTATGAGCAGAAAATATTTTGGTACCGATGGTATCCGTGGCCGCGTGGGCCAGTTCCCCATCACCCCGGACTTCATGCTGAAACTCGGCTGGGCCGCAGGTATGGCCTTCCGCAAGCAGGGTCACTGCCGCGTGCTGGTTGGCAAGGACACGCGTATTTCTGGCTACATGTTCGAATCGGCGCTTGAGGCTGGCCTGTCCGCTGCCGGTGCCGATGTGATGTTGCTGGGCCCGATGCCGACCCCGGCCATCGCCTACCTCACCCGTACCTTCCATGCCGAAGCCGGCATCGTCATCAGTGCCTCGCACAACCCCCATGACGACAACGGCATCAAGTTTTTCTCGGGCAGTGGTACCAAGCTGCCCGACGAAGTCGAGCTGATGATCGAGGAGCTTCTCGACCAGCCGATGACCGTGGTCGAGTCCGGCAAGCTGGGCAAGGTGTCGCGCATCAACGACGCTGCCGGCCGCTACATCGAGTTCTGCAAGAGCAGCGTGCCCACCAGCACCAGCTTTGCCGGGCTGAAGATCGTCGTCGATTGTGCCCATGGCGCGACCTACAAGGTGGCGCCGAGCGTCTTCCGCGAGCTGGGGGCCGACGTCACGGTGCTGAACGCCGCACCAGATGGCCTGAACATCAACGAAAACTGTGGCTCGACCCATATCGAGTCGCTGCAGGCTGCCGTGCTGGTAGGCCATGCAGACCTTGGCATCGCGTTCGACGGTGATGGCGACCGTGTGCTGATGGTTGACCACACTGGCGCCATTGTCGACGGCGACGAGCTGCTGTATGTAATCGGTCGCGACCTGCATGACCGCGGCAAGCTGCAGGGTGGGGTGGTCGGGACGCTTATGAGCAACCTGGGCCTGGAACTTGCGTTCAAAGAGCTGGATATCCCGTTCGTGCGGGCCAAGGTCGGCGACCGCTACGTCATGGCCGAGCTGATCGAGCGTGAGTGGCTGCTGGGTGGTGAAAACTCAGGGCACGTCGTGTGCTGCAACCACACCACAACCGGTGATGCGATCATCGCCGCGTTGCAGGTGCTGATGGCCCTCAAACGCCGTGGCGAGAACCTCGCGCAGGCCCGTCAAGGGGTGCGCAAGTGCCCGCAAGTGCTGATCAATGTGCGCTTCGAAGCCGGCAAGAGCGACCCGCTGCAGAACCCGCTGGTGGTCGAGGCCAGTGCCAAGGCCACCGAAGCCATGGCCGGGCGCGGGCGCGTGCTGCTGCGCAAATCCGGGACCGAGCCGTTGGTGCGGGTGATGGTCGAAGGCGACGACGAAAGCCAGGTGCGCGGCCATGCCGAAGCCCTGGCTAAACTGGTTGCAGAAGTTTGTGCCTGAAATAGGCTTGCCAGCGCAGATCGGGTTGGGTAAGATCTGCGCCCACTTTGACCGACGAGGTAAAGCATGCGTCGCCCCATGGTAGCTGGTAACTGGAAGATGCACGGTAACCGCGCCAGCGTCGCTGAGCTGACTCAGGGCTTGGGCAAAATGCTCATTCCTAACGGTGTCGAAGTTGCGGTGTTTCCACCGGCCTTGTTCATCAACGAAGTTGTTGATGGGCTCAAAGGTACGGCGGTCATCGTTGGAGCACAGAATTCTGCAGTACAGCCCGAGCAGGGTGCGTTGACCGGCGAAGTTGCGCCGAGTCAGCTGGCTGAAGTGGGCTGCAAGTTGGTATTGATTGGCCACTCCGAGCGTCGCCAGATAGTCGGCGAAAGTAACGAAGTGCTGAATCAAAAGTTTGCAGCCGCTCAGAAAAGTGGTTTGACGCCGGTGCTCTGTGTAGGGGAAACTCTAGCGGAACGCGAAGCGGGCAAGACGCTCGAAGTTGTAGGGCGTCAACTAAGCAGTGTTATCGACGCGTTCGGTATCAAGGCTTTTGCCAATGCAGTAATTGCCTATGAGCCTGTATGGGCCATCGGTACGGGTTTGACGGCCTCGCCACAGCAAGCTCAGGATGTGCATGCAGCCATCCGCAAGCAGTTGGCGGCGCAGGACGCCGAAGTTGCACAGAACGTGCAGCTTCTCTACGGCGGCAGCGTGAAGGCGGCCAATGCGGCCGAACTGTTCGGCATGCCGGATATTGATGGGGGGCTCATTGGTGGAGCTTCCTTGAACGCAGACGAATTCGGTGCAATTTGTCGCGCCGCAGGAAACTGAACAATGCTGGAAACAGTCGTAGTTGTTTTTCATCTGTTGGCGGCATTGGCACTGGTTGTCATGGTGCTGCTGCAACAGGGTAAAGGTGCGGAAGCAGGTGCATCTTTCGGCGCAGGGGCTTCTAATACTGTGTTCGGGAGTCAAGGTTCTGCTACCTTCCTGAGTAAAGTTACTGCTATACTTGCTGCCACTTTCTTTTTGACTGCACTTGGGTTAGGATACTTCGCCAAGCAGCAGGCACACCAGCTCACTCAAGCCGGTTTGCCAGATCCAGCGGTTTTGGAAGTCAAAGAGCAAAAGCCGGCCGTCAATGATGATGTACCGGTGCTCCAGCAGCAGAAGAGCGAAACCACCAACTCTGGTGATGTACCTCCTCCGGCAAAAGAGCAGCAGTAACGGGTTTCAAATGTAGTATTGCCGAGGTGGTGGAATTGGTAGACACGCAACCTTGAGGTGGTTGTGCCCATAGGGTGTAGGGGTTCGAGTCCCCTTCTCGGTACCAATTGAAGCAAGAGAGCCCGCTTTAGCGGGCTTTCTTGTAGGTGGAAGTTGGATTGACCCTGGACAGGGTTCGGTCTTATACTTGCGCCCCAGCTTTGTCGCGGGGTGGAGCAGCTTGGTAGCTCGTCGGGCTCATAACCCGAAGGTCGTTGGTTCAAATCCAGCCCCCGCAACCAGCTTCAGCGGAGCCCCTTTTCAGGGGCTTTTTGCTAGCTAACATTTTTCGGCGCCGTTGTCCGACGGCGCTTTCAGGGATGGGCGCTTCGCCCATTTTTTATTTGCACAGCATGCACGAGGGGGTTCAGGTGTCGAGCAAGCTAGAACAGTTGCAGGCCTTGTTGGCCCCGGTGGTCACGGGGCTGGGCTTTGAATGCTGGGGGATCGAATTCGTCTCCCAGGGCAAGCATTCGGTATTACGTGTCTACATCGACAAGGAAGGCGGCATTCTGGTGGACGACTGCGCTGAAGTCAGCCGCCAGGTCAGCAGCGTTCTCGATGTAGAGGACCCGATCAGCTCCGAATATACCCTTGAGGTTTCCTCTCCTGGCATGGAACGCCCGCTGTTCACCGTTGAACAGTTTGCCTCGCATGCTGGCGAACAGGTGAAGATCAAACTGCGTTCACCCTTCGAGGGTCGTCGTAACTTCCAGGGCCTTCTCCGCGGTGTGGAGGAACAGGACGTGGTGGTCCAGGTGGACGATCAAGAATTCCTGCTGCCGATCGACTCGATCGACAAGGCCAATATTATTCCCAGTTTTGACTGAGACGTGCCGAGCCCGACGGATTTTCCGGGCTCAATGGCTTGCGCAAGGCGAGGCGTACGATGAGCAAAGAAGTACTGCTGGTTGTTGAATCGGTATCCAACGAAAAGGGTGTACCGCCAGGCGTCATTTTCGAAGCGCTGGAAGTAGCCCTGGCTACTGCAACCAAAAAACGTTTTGAAGACGAAGTTGACCTGCGTGTGGAAATCAACCGCCACACCGGTAGCTACGAGACTTTCCGCCGCTGGACCGTGGTCGACGAAAACGACCTGGACGACCCAGCCATCGAAACCTGGCTGGAAAAAGCCCACCAGACTCATCCGGACGCCAAAGTCGGCGACGTGATCGAAGAGAAGATCGAGTCGATCGAATTCGGCCGCATCGCTGCGCAGACCGCCAAGCAGGTCATCGTGCAGAAGGTCCGCGAAGCCGAGCGCGCCCAGGTGGTTGACGCCTACCGCGAACGTGTTGGCGAGATCATCTCCGGTACCGTCAAAAAGGTTACCCGCGACAACGTTATCGTCGACCTGGGCAACAACGCCGAAGCGCTGTTGGCCCGTGAAGACATTATTCCCCGTGAGACCTTCCGGGTTGGCGTGCGTCTGCGCGCGCTGCTCAAGGAAATCCGCACCGAGAACCGTGGTCCTCAGCTGATCCTGTCGCGTACCGCGCCACAGATGCTGATCGAGCTGTTCACCATCGAAGTGCCGGAAATCGCTGAAGGCCTCATTGAAGTCATGGCCGCATCCCGGGATCCGGGTTCGCGTGCCAAGATCGCCGTCCGCTCCAAGGACAAGCGCATCGACCCGCAAGGTGCCTGTATCGGCATGCGTGGTTCGCGCGTCCAAGCCGTATCCGGCGAGCTGGGTGGTGAGCGTGTGGATATCGTCCTTTGGGACGAGAACCCGGCGCAGTTCGTCATCAACGCCATGTCGCCGGCAGAAGTTGCCTCGATCATCGTTGACGAGGACGCCCATGCGATGGATATCGCCGTAGCCGAAGACAACCTGGCCCAGGCCATTGGCCGTGGCGGTCAAAACGTTCGCCTGGCCAGTCAGCTGACTGCCTGGACCCTGAACGTGATGAGCGAAAAGGACATCCAGGCCAAGCAACAGGCTGAAACTGGCGACATCCTGCGTAATTTCATTGATGAACTGGAAGTCGACGAAGAGCTGGCACAAGTCCTGGTCGACGAAGGCTTTACCAGCCTTGAAGAAATTGCCTACGTACCGTTGGAAGAAATGCTCAACATCGATGGCTTTGACGAGGAGATCGTCACTGAGCTCCGCGCTCGGGCCAAGGACCGTTTGTTGACCAAAGCCATCGCTACCGAAGAAAAACTGGCAGACGCCCATCCGGCTGAAGACTTGCTCTCCCTCGAGGGCATGGACAAAGACCTGGCGGCCGAACTGGCGGTGCGCGGCGTGGTTAACCGCGAAGACCTGGCCGAGCAGTCGATCGACGACCTGCTCGACATCGACGGCATCGACGAAGAGCGTGCCGGCAAGTTGATCATGGCCGCCCGAGCCCACTGGTTCGAGTAATTAGGCGCGGCCTGAGGAGAGAAGTGCATGACGCAAGTCACGGTGAAAGAACTGGCCCAAGAGGTCGAGGCACCGGTAGAGCGCCTGCTGCAGCAGATGCGTGAGGCAGGTCTGCCGCACACCGACGCCGGTCAGGTAGTGACCGACAATGAGAAGCAGACTCTGCTGACTCATTTGAAAAGCAGCCATAAAAGCAAGGTGGAAGAGCCGCGCAAGATTACCTTGCAGCGCAAGACCACCAGCACCCTGCGTGTCGCCGGTAGCAAGAGCATCAGCGTAGAAGTACGCAAGAAGAAAGTATTCGTGCAGCGCAGCCCGGAAGAAATCCAGGCCGAGCAGAAGCGCGAGCTGGAAGAGCGCCGCGCGGCTGAAACCGCCGAGCGCGACCGCATCAACAACGAAGTGCGCAACCGCAACGACGAGCAGGCTCGCCGTCAGGCTGGCGACGCTCCGGCTGCGGCGCCTGCTGCCAAGCCTGCGCCGGCGCCGGCTGCTGCCGCGCCTATCGTGGCCGATGCACCGGTGTCCGAAGACGCCGCTGCCCGTGCTGCCGAGCGCAAGAAAGACGAGACCCGTCGCAACGAAAGCCGCACCCGTGACGACGACCGTCGTGGCGGCGGTGGTGCAGCTACCGGCGAACGCCGTGGCGAAGCCCCTCGTGTGTCGATCAAGGTCAAGGTCAAGGAGAAGGAAAAGGCTCCGACTCCACGCGCTGCGCCACGTACCACCGATGAAGAAAGCGATGGTTTCCGTCGTGGTCGCGGTGGCAAGGGCAAAGGCAAGAAGCGTAACCAGCATGGCTTCCAGAGCCCGAGCGGTCCTGTCATCCGTGACGTGACCATCGGCGAGACCATTACCGTCTCGGACCTGGCTCAGCGCATGTCGGTCAAGGGCGCCGAAGTCGTCAAGTTCATGTTCAAGATGGGCACCCCGGTGACCATCAACCAGGTACTGGACCGCGAAACCGCTCAGCTGATCGCCGAAGAACTGGGCCACAAGGTCACGTTGGTCAGCGACACCGCGCTTGAAGACTCGCTGGCCGAGTCGCTCAAGTTCGAAGGTGAGACTGCCTCCCGTGCCCCGGTTGTTACCGTCATGGGTCACGTTGACCACGGTAAGACCTCGCTGCTCGACTACATCCGTCGTGCCAAGGTTGCTGCTGGCGAAGCCGGTGGTATCACCCAGCACATTGGTGCCTACCACGTCGAAACCGACCGTGGCATGGTCACCTTCCTCGACACCCCGGGCCACGCCGCGTTTACCCAGATGCGTGCCCGTGGTGCCAAGGCGACCGACATCGTCATCCTGGTGGTGGCTGCGGACGACGGCGTGATGCCGCAAACCCGCGAGGCCGTTCAGCATGCCAAGGCTGCTGGCGTACCGCTGGTGGTTGCAGTGAACAAGATCGACAAGCCAGGTGCGGACCTCGATCGTATCCGCAACGAGCTGTCCGTCGAAGGCGTGACCTCCGAGGAATGGGGTGGCGACACTCCATTCGTCAAGGTTTCGGCCAAGATGGGTACCGGTGTTGACGAGCTGCTCGAAGCTGTCCTGCTGCAGGCCGAGATTCTCGAACTGACCGCCACTCCGACCGCTCCTGGCCGTGGTGTCGTGGTTGAATCGCGCCTGGACAAGGGCCGTGGCCCGGTTGCCACCATCCTGGTTCAGGACGGCACCCTGCGTCAGGGCGACATGGTCCTGGTCGGCTCCAACTATGGCCGCGTACGTGCCATGCTCGACGAGAACGGCAAGCCTGTGAAGGAAGCTGGCCCGTCGATCCCGGTCGAGATCCTTGGCCTGGATGGCACCCCGGACGCCGGTGACGAGCTGTCCGTGGTTGCTGACGAGAAGAAAGCCCGCGAAGTTGCCCTGTTCCGTCAAGGCAAGTTCCGTGAGGTCAAGCTGGCCCGTGCTCACGCCGGCAAGCTGGAAAACATCTTCGAGACCATGGGTCAGGAAGAGAAGAAAACCCTCAACATCGTTCTCAAGACCGATGTGCGTGGTTCTCTCGAGGCGCTGCAAGGCTCGCTCGGCGGCCTGGGCAACGACGAAGTGCAGGTCCGCGTGATCGGTGGCGGCGTCGGTGGTATCACCGAGAGCGATGCCAACCTGGCGCTGGCGTCCAATGCGGTGCTGTTCGGCTTCAACGTGCGTGCCGATGCGGGTGCACGCCGTATCGTCGAGCAGGAAGGTCTGGATATGCGTTACTACAACGTGATCTACGACATCATCGAAGACGTCAAGAAGGCCCTGACCGGCATGCTCGGCAGTGATGTTCGCGAGAACATCCTGGGTGTTGCCGAAGTGCGCGACGTGTTCCGTTCGCCGAAGTTCGGCGCCATCGCTGGCTGTATGGTCATCGAGGGTACCGTGTACCGCAACCGTCCGATCCGCGTACTGCGCGACGACGTTGTTATCTTCGAAGGCGAGCTGGAATCGCTGCGTCGCTTCAAGGACGATGCTGCCGAAGTGCGTAATGGCATGGAGTGCGGTATTGGCGTCAAGAGCTACAACGACGTCAAGGTCGGCGACAAGATCGAAGTGTTCGAGAAAGTCCAGGTGGCTCGTACCCTCTGAGGGTGAGCCCGTTGCCAGCGCCGTTCGCGGCGTCTGGCAGCGCCTCTGCAGGCAGCGCCCGGTCAGGCTTCGGCTTGACCGGGCGTTTGCCGCTTTAAGTTACAGGTAGCAAAAATGGCAAAAGAATATAGCCGTACCCAACGCATAGGCGATCAGATGCAGCGCGAGCTGGCCGAGCTGATCCGCCGTGAAGTCAAAGACCCGCGTGTTGGCCTTGTGACCATCACTGCCGTCGACGTCAGCCGCGACCTTGGCCACGCCAAGGTCTTCATCACCGTGATGAGCCCGGACGATGCCGACACCGTACCGCAGACCGTCAAGGCGCTGAACAGCGCGGCGAGCTTCCTGCGCCTGCACCTGGGCCGTTCCATGCAACTGCGCAGCGTGCCGCAACTGCACTTCCACTTCGACGAAAGCGTCAGCCGCGGTGTACACCTGTCGGCCCTGATCGAACGTGCCGTCGCCGAAGACCGGTTGCACAAGGATGACGAACAGCCGGACACCAAGGAGTAAGCGGTGGCCCAGGTCAAACGTATCCGCCGTAACGTCAGCGGCATCATCCTGCTCGACAAGCCGCTGGGGTTCACCTCCAACGCTGCCCTGCAGAAAGTCCGCTGGCTGCTCAATGCCGAGAAAGCCGGCCACACCGGCAGCCTCGACCCGCTGGCCACTGGCGTGTTGCCATTGTGCTTCGGTGAGGCGACCAAGTTCTCGCAGTACCTGCTCGATTCCGACAAGGGCTACGAGACGGTCATGCAGATGGGCCAGACCACCACCACCGGCGATGCTGAGGGCGAAGTTCTCAAAAGCCGTGAGGTGACCGTTGGTCGCGCCGATATCGAAGCGGTCATTCCGCGTTTTCGCGGTGAAATCCAGCAGATACCGCCGATGTACTCCGCCCTCAAGCGCGATGGCCAGCCGCTGTATAAACTGGCGCGTGCAGGAGAGGTAGTGGAGCGCGAGGCGCGTTCTGTTACTATTAGCCGGCTTGAGCTGCTTGAGTGCGAAGGCACCCGGGCGCGCCTGTCGGTTGGCTGCAGCAAAGGCACCTATATCCGTACGCTGGTCGAGGATATGGGCGAGGCGTTGGGCTGTGGAGCCTACGTTGCCGAGCTGCGCCGCACCCAGGCAGGCCCCTTCGAGCTGGCACAGACCGTGACCCTCGAAGCGC
The DNA here is from genome assembly GCF_014268825.1 of Pseudomonas sp. SWRI51. Lineage (NCBI taxonomy): Bacteria > Pseudomonadati > Pseudomonadota > Gammaproteobacteria > Pseudomonadales > Pseudomonadaceae > Pseudomonas > Pseudomonas sp. SWRI51. The sequence continues at coordinate 18,519 of NZ_JABWRG010000062.1, forward strand.
TGGAACAAGCCCACGCCGAAGGTGGCAACGAAGCGCTAGACCGCTTCCTGATGCCGTCCGACAGCGGGTTGCTCGACTGGCCGCTGGTGCAGCTGTCCGAGCACAGTTCGTTTTACTGGCTGCATGGCCAGGCAGTACGTGCCCCAGAAGCGCCGCAGTTCGGCATGGTTCGGGTGCAGGATCACAATGGTCGCTTCATCGGTATCGGTGAAGTGAGCGAAGACGGGCGCATTGCGCCGCGTCGCTTGATTCGGTCGGAATGACCGAAACCACAGGGTGAGGTTCAGGCTTTGCCCTGCGGGTTCGAGGATGGCTGTCAGTAGGCACGGTCATTCCTCTTCTTATTAATACAGGGATTGAATCCCTGGCCTATTGGGCCCGCTTGCGGGTTCCGTTATCAGGAGAAGCCAAATGGCCCTCAGCGTCGAAGAAAAAGCTCAGATCGTTGCAGACTATCAGCAAGCCCAAGGCGACACCGGTAGCCCGGAAGTTCAGGTTGCCCTGCTGACCTTCAACATCAACAAGCTGCAAGGCCACTTCAAGGCCAACGATAAAGACCACCACTCCCGTCGTGGTCTGATCCGTATGGTCAACCAGCGTCGTAAGCTGCTGGATTACCTGAAGGGTAAAGACACCACTCGTTACAGCGCCCTGATCGGTCGCCTGGGCCTGCGTCGCTAATAGCGGCCTGGCCAGTGGTGTTGCATGGCGTGTCGCATGCTTCGGTGGCGCTGCTCAGCAGTGCTGCCGTCGGGCACGTCGCGCGATCTGCGAGGTTGGCAGTCTGGTGTGTCGTGCGGTTTATCCGCTCGGCGCCAGGCTCCCAACCTCGTGTTGTATCTGGACGGTCAATGGAGCCGATACTCCGTTCTGCCCACCCATTCGCAAGAACCAGTTCCCCCAAGAGCCACTGAAGAAGGTAGGAAACCGTGAACCCGGTAATCAAGACGTTCCAGTTCGGTCAATCGACCGTTACTCTCGAAACGGGCCGCATTGCCCGTCAAGCCTCCGGCGCAGTGCTGGTCACCGTCGACAACGATGTCACCGTGCTGGTGACCGTGGTCGGTGCCAAGCACGCAGACCCGAGCAAAGGCTTCTTCCCGCTGTCCGTGCACTACCAGGAAAAGACCTACGCTGCCGGCAAGATCCCTGGTGGCTTCTTCAAGCGTGAAGGCCGTCCTTCCGAAAAAGAAACCCTGACTTCGCGCCTGATCGACCGTCCGATCCGTCCGCTGTTCCCAGAAGGCTTCATGAACGAAGTGCAGGTTGTCTGCACCGTCGTGTCGACCAGCAAGAAGACCGACCCGGACGTCGCCGCCATGATCGGCACCTCGGCTGCCCTGGCAATCTCCGGCATCCCGTTCGAAGGCCCGATCGGCGCTGCCCGCGTTGCCTTCCACGAAAGCACCGGCTACCTGCTGAACCCGACTTACGAACAGCTGCAGGCTTCGAGCCTGGACATGGTCGTAGCCGGTACCGAATCGGCTGTACTGATGGTTGAATCGGAAGCCAAAGAGCTGACCGAAGACCAGATGCTGGGCGCCGTACTGTTCGCCCACGACGAATTCCAGGCCGTGATCAAAGCGGTCAAAGAGCTGGCTGCCGAAGCTGCCAAGCCGATCTGGGACTGGAAACCGGCCGTTGCCAACACCGAGCTGTTCAACGCCATCCGCGCCGAGTTCGGCGAGGCTGTTTCCCAGGGCTACACCATCACCGTCAAGGCCGACCGCTACGCGCGCCTGGGCGAGCTGCGCGATCAGGCGATCGCCAAGTTCTCCGGTGAAGAAGGCCAGCCTTCGGCTGCTGAAGTCAAAGAAGTCTTCGGCGAAATCGAATACCGCACCGTGCGCGAGAACATCGTCAACGGCAAGCCGCGTATCGACGGCCGTGACACCAAGACCGTGCGTCCGCTGAACATCGAAGTCGGTGTTCTGCCAAAAACCCACGGTTCGGCACTGTTCACCCGTGGCGAAACCCAGGCTCTGGTAGTTGCCACCCTCGGTACCGCGCGTGACGCACAGCTGCTGGACACCCTGGAAGGCGAGAAGAAAGACCCCTTCATGCTGCACTACAACTTCCCGCCGTTCTCGGTGGGCGAGTGTGGTCGCATGGGTGGCGCCGGCCGCCGCGAAATCGGCCACGGCCGTCTGGCCCGTCGTTCGGTCCAGGCCATGCTGCCTGCTGCTGACGTGTTCCCATACACCATCCGCGTCGTTTCGGAAATCACCGAATCCAACGGTTCCAGCTCCATGGCTTCGGTCTGTGGTGCTTCGCTGGCCCTGATGGACGCTGGTGTGCCAATGAAGGCGCCGGTTGCCGGTATCGCCATGGGCCTGGTCAAGGAAGGCGAGAAGTTCGCCATCCTCACCGACATCCTCGGTGACGAAGACCACCTGGGCGACATGGACTTCAAGGTAGCCGGTACCGCCAAAGGTGTTACCGCGCTGCAGATGGACATCAAGATCAACGGCATCACCGAAGAGATCATGGAAATCGCCCTGGGCCAAGCCCTGGAAGCGCGCCTGAACATCCTCGGCCAGATGAACCAGATCATTGGCCAGTCGCGTACCGAACTGTCGGCCAACGCTCCGACCATGATCGCGATGAAAATCGACACCGACAAGATCCGTGACGTCATCGGTAAAGGCGGCGCCACCATCCGTGGTATCTGTGAAGAAACCAAGGCTTCGATCGACATCGAAGACGACGGCTCCATCAAGATCTTCGGCGAAACCAAGGAAGCGGCAGAAGCTGCCAAGCAGCGCATCCTGGGCATCACCGCAGAGGCCGAGATCGGCAAGATCTACGTCGGCAAGGTCGAGCGCATTGTCGACTTCGGCGCCTTCGTCAACATCCTCCCAGGCAAAGACGGCCTGGTGCACATCTCCATGCTGAGCGACGCTCGTGTCGAGAAAGTCACCGACGTGCTGAAGGAAGGCGAAGAAGTCGAAGTACTGGTACTGGACGTGGACAACCGCGGCCGTATCAAGCTGTCGATCAAAGACGTAGCCGCTGCCAAGGCATCGGGCGTTTAAGCCTTAGGGCTTATAGAACGACCCTTCGGGGTCGTTTTTTTTGCCTGCGATTTCTCAAGCACACTTGCATCTTGCATGCAGGAAACCGCCCCGGCTTGCAAAATGCACGACGGGTGTGTCTACGAATTTCTCGTAAGTCATTGTTTTTAAAGGCTTCAAGCGAAACGGAAAAGCTGGCACAGGCCGTGCAATATCCCTGTTACCTGACGCCACCAACCCTGGCGCAGATCTTTCGACAACAGGAGTGACCCACATGAAGAAGTTCGCTATTGCTGCCGCTGCTGCTACCGCTCTGACCCTGACCATGACCAACGCAGCATTCGCGCAACAGGCGGCCACCCAAGCCCCAATGATGCTGGCTGCCGGTGAAGTGACCAAAGCCAAGGAAGAGACCAAAGACACTTGGATCACCACCAAGGTGAAAGCGGATCTGCTGACCGAGAAAGGCATTCCAGGTAGCGACATCGAAGTCGAAACCAACAAGGGCGTTGTTTCCCTGTCCTCGACCGTTGCCGTGACCGAAGCCCAGAAAAAAATGGCTGTCGACATCACCAAGAAAATCAAAGGCGTGAAAGCCGTTTCGGCTGACGGCCTGAAGGCTGAATAAGGATTAGCCCATAGGCCAAAGGATTGGCCACCGCATAAACAAGAGCCCCGGCATTGGCCGGGGCTTTTGTTTATGCGGGGTTATTTGGCGCCTGCACGGGGGCTTATTCGGCATCCAGGTGCATTGGCGTCACTACCCGGCCATCGCTTTCAGCCTGGCCCAGCGCTGCATCGATGAAGTACACGCGGTCATCTTCAAGCTGCCCACGGTCGACCAGGTAGTCCTTGATGCTGCTGGCCCGCTCCTGGCCAAGGGTACGCAGCAGGGCTGCGCTTTCTGCCCAGGATTTGATCACCGCTTCGCGCAGCTTGTCGGCGCGCTCGCTGCGGCTGAGTTGTTCCCATTGCGCCGGCGGTTGCTGTTTGAGGCGGGTGCGGTAGATGCCTTCGAGCATGGCTGGCTTGTCGCTGTCGTCGACCACCAGCAGTGAAGGGTTGGCAGGCACCTTGTCGCCGCGGCGCTGCAATATCTTGTACCAGGTGGCCTGGTACTCACGCTCCAGCCGCTGCTGGGCGATCAATGGGCCGTCGCTGTTCTGCGCGGCAGTGCCTTCGATTTCCAGGCGCAGTTCAGGGCGTTCCTTCAACGCTGTGGCCAGCTTGTCCAACGCCTCCTGGGCATCGGGGCTGAGGTCGCTGGAACCCGGCGCGAACGACACGTTGCCAAGATCAGCCGCGCCGCCCCCGGAGACCAAGCCACCGAGCATCTTGAACGGCGCCTGGGCTGCGCGCAGCACCAGGTTGCGCAGGGTCTGCCAGACAATCGGCATGACGCTGAACTGCGGGTTGTTCAGGTCGCCCGTCACCGGCAGTTCGATGGAGATCGTACCGTTGGTGTCCTTGAGCAAGGCCACCGCCAGGCGGATCGGCAGGTCGACGGCGTCCGGGCTGTCGACCTTGTCACCCAACTGCAATTGCTCGATCACTACTTTGTTCTGCGCCTTGAGCTGGCCATTGGTGATCAAGTAGTGCAAATCGAGGTTCATCCGGCCTTTGCGGATGCGCAAGCCGGCGAACTTGCCGGAGTAAGGGGTCAGGTTGGTGAGCTCGACCCGCTTGAAGCTGGTGGCGATGTCCAGGCTGGCCATCGGGTTGAACGGGTTGAGCGCACCCTTGATGGTCACTGGCGCATAGCGGTCTACCTTGCCCTTCACATCGACCTTGGCCGGTGTCGGCTGGCGGTTGTCGATGGTGCCGATCTGGCCGTTGAGCTGTTGCGCGGCAGTGGCAAAGTTCGGCGTCAGGGTCAGGTCGGCGAAGTTGGCCGAACCATCCTTGATGTCGATCTGGCCGATGCGGATGCCCAGCGGCTTTTCAGCGCTGCTGGCGGTGCTGGCCTTTTTCTGGCTGGCCGGTGCCGCAGCACCTGCTGGCTGCGGGATCAGCAGGTCATCGACGTTGGTGGTGCGGTCTTCGTTGATGATGAAGCGGGCGTAAGGCTGCATCAGCGTGACCTTGTCGATGGTCAGGGCATCGCCATGCACGTACGACAACCCGTCGACGTTGACCTGCTGCCATTTGACGAAGTCGCGGCTCTTGATGGTGTCCAGCGTATGCAACTGGTTGACCTGGGCCTTGCCGGTGATGGCGAAGGCCAGCGGCGAGGTGTTCTTCAAGTCGACGTTAAGGTCGCTGGCGAGCATGCCGCTGCGCAGTTCCAGGCGAATGTACGGGCTGATATAGGCCTGGGCCACGCGCAGGTCGATGTCGCGGGTGCTGACATCCAGCTTGGCAGTGACCGGCGCCAGGTTGACCTGGCCTGTGGCCTGCAGCTTGCCTTGCTTGCCCACGCCGGTATCGAGCTTGAGCTGGAAGGGCGAGCCGTTGAGGCTGTCGAAGTTTTTCAGGTCAAGGTTGAGCGGGCCGACATCCAGCGCCACGGGCTCCTTCTGGCTGCGGTCGGCCAGGTGCACCATGTAATTGCGCGCCTGGACGTCCTTGAGCAGCACTTGCCAGGGTTTGCTCGGCGCCTTGGCGGCCTTTTCCTTGGCGCTCGGTTCGGCGGCTGCCGGTTCGGCTTTTTCCTTGGGGGTGGCCTTGGCCGGTTGGCTGGCGAACAGTTTCTGCCAGTCGAGCTGGCCGTCCTTTTCGAGCGCGGCCCAGGTTTCGAGCTTTTCGCTGCGCACCTTGCCCACGGTTACCAGCTGCTTGGCCAGGTCGATGGAGGTTTCGCTGACTTCAAGGCTGGCCAGGCGCGCCAGCTTGCGACCGTCCGGGGCGTTGATGGCAAACGGGGCGACGCGCAGCGACACCTTGTCGAGCAGCAGCTCGGTTTCTTTGGCCAGGTTGATCTTGTAGTGCGCGTCCAGGCTGACCTGGCCGTCTTCCAGCACCAGCGGCACGGCATCGCGCACATAAGGCCAGAACAGCTTCATCTTGCCGTCGGTGACTTTCAGGGTGCCTTCGGAGGCGATTGGCGCCAGGCTCAAGGTGCCGGCCCAATCGATGCGCCCGCCATTGGGGCCGTTGGCCACCAAGGTCATGTCGGCGTTGTCGTCCGGCAGCGTGCTGAGGTTTTTAAGCTCAAGGTCGAGCGAGTCGTAAAGAAACTCGATGGGTTCGCTGGGGCGCAGGTCTTCGAAGTGCAGGTAGCCATCGCTCAGCTTGATGCTGCCGATGCGCAGTGGGAACGGGTCGCTGGGCGGTTGCTCCGGCTTGGGCTCGCTCGGCGGCAGCTTGAACAGGCGGGTCAGGTTGAGGCTGCCGTCCTTGGCGAACAGCAGCTCGGTGCGCGGTTTGTCGAGCTCTACCGCTTGCAGGTGCAGCGCCTTGGACCACAGGCTGTCGAGCGACAGGTTGGCGTAGAGGCGCTCGAAGCCCACCTGCTCCTTGCCCGGTTCGCCGATCTGCAGGCCCCAGAGGGTCAGCTCCAGGCTGAACGGGTTGAGCTCTATGCGCTGCAAGTGCGCCGGCAGCGTGGCGTATTGCGCCAACTGCTGGTTGGCGATGCGCAAGGCAATGCCCGGGAGGATAAGAAAGCCAAGCAGGCTGTACAGGGCCACGAGGGCCAGCAGGGCGCCGACGGCGCGGGTCAATCCTTTGGGCATGTGTCGCATCGTCTGTATCAGGCTGGGGTGGTTGGAGTATGGCACGTTAAATGGGTTCCGCTGAGCCGACCAAAATACCTTATTCCAGGCCCATGCGCCGCCGCGCGCGATGCGCCGAACCATCACGCATGGCCCAGCGCAGCAGTGGCGCGGTACGGGCAAGGCCCAGGCGGATCATGCGCCGCTCCAGTGCGCTCTGTTTCAGGCCGAGCATTTGCCCGGCCCAGGCTGGCAGCAGGTCGATCCCGGCGTTGAGCATCAGCTTGCCCACCGGTTGCGCCATGCGGCTGGGGGCGGGGGCCTTGAGCAGAATATCGACTACCTCCAGGCTGCGCGCATCGCACTGCAGCTGCGGGCGCATGCGTTGCAGGTATGCCTCGACCTCAGCGCAGGACCGCGGCACGTCACGGGCGCCAAGGCGCTCGGCAATCAGCGCGATCTCGTCGTAGTAGGCATCCTGGGCGGCGCGGGGCAGGGCAGGGTTGCGATAACGCAGGTGTGCGGCCAGGAAGCTGCTGACCTCGGCAACATGCACCCAGGTCAGCAGGTCGGGGTCGCTGGCCGCATAGGGGCGCCCATCGGGCGCATTGCCGACCACCTGCAGGTGGATGGTGCGCACTTTTTCGATCAGCCACTCGGCGTCGCGGGTCGAGCCAAAGGTGGTGCCAGAGATGAACTGGCTGGTACGGCGCAGGCGCCCGAGCAGGTCGTGACGGAAGTTGGAGTGGTCCCACACCCCGGCCAGGGCCAGGGGGTGCAGCACTTGCAGCATCAAGGCGCTGATGCCGCCCACCAGCATGCTGGGGAAATCGCCGTGCACCTGCCAACTGATGCTCTGCGGGCCGAACAGCCCTGGGTCGCCCTTGGGGGATTCCAGGTCGAGCTGGCCGAGGGCCAGCCCGGTAAGGCTCATGACCTGGGTTTCGATGCGGCGACGTAGGGCTTCCATGGCAACCTTGCAGTGAAGGCGGCCTGGCCCGGCCGCGGGTTACTGGTTGAGACGCGTGTCGATCAGGCCCTGGACCACGCTTGGGTCCGCGAGGGTGGAGGTATCCCCCAGGTTGTCGAGCTCGTTACAGGCGATCTTGCGCAGTATACGCCGCATGATCTTGCCCGAGCGGGTCTTGGGCAAGGCCGGTGCCCATTGGATCAGTTCAGGCTTGGCGAAGCTGCCGATTTCCTTGCTGACCAGCGCCAGCAGCTCGGCTTTCAGCGCATCGTCGGGCGTCACCCCGTTCATGGTGGTGACGAAGGCATAGACCCCTTGGCCCTTGAGGTCGTGGGGGTAGCCGACCACGGCTGCCTCGGCGACGCTGTCGTGCAGCACCAGGGCGCTTTCGACCTCGGCGGTGCCTATGCGGTGGCCTGACACATTGATCACATCATCGATGCGCCCGGTGATCCAGTAATCGCCGTCGGCATCGCGGCGTGCGCCGTCGCCAGTGAAGTAGTAGCCGGGCATTGGCTTGAAGTAGGTGTCGACCATGCGCTGGTGGTCGCCAAAGACACTGCGGATCTGCGCTGGCCAGCTGGCCTTGATGGCCAGCAACCCGGCGCCGGGGCCTTCGATCAGCTTGCCTTGGTCGTCCAGCAGCACTGGCTGCACGCCGAACATCGGCTGGGTCGCGCAACCCGGCTTGAGCCGCTGGGTGCTGGGCAGCGGGGTGAGCATGATGGCGCCGGTTTCGGTCTGCCACCAAGTGTCGACGATGGGGCAGCGTTTTTGCCCGACTTCTTCGAAATACCACGCCCAGGCTTCCGGGTTGATTGGCTCGCCGACGCTGCCGAGCAGGCGCAGGCTGGCGCGCGAAGTGCTTTGCAGCGGCCCTGGGCCTTCGCGCATGAGCGCGCGCAGGGCAGTGGGCGCGGTGTAGAAGATGTTCACTTTATGCTTGTCCACCACCTGCCAGAACCGCGAGGTATCGGGGTAGTTGGGCACGCCTTCGAACATCAGCGACACCGCGCCATTGGCCAGCGGCCCATAGACGATATAGCTGTGGCCGGTGACCCAGCCCACATCGGCGGTGCACCAGAACACTTCGCCGTCGCGGTAATCGAACACCACATCGAACGTCAATGCAGCTTGCAGCAGGTAACCGCCGGTGGTGTGCAGCACGCCCTTGGGTTTGCCGGTACTGCCGGAGGTATAAAGGATGAACAGCGGCGCTTCGGCGTCCATCGGCTCGGGCGGGCAATCGTCGCCGGCCTGCTCGGTGGCCGTGTGATACCAGAGGTCGCGGCCCTCGGCCCAGGCCACGTCGGCCCCAGTACGCTTGACCACTACGACGCTGCTGACTGCCGGGCAACTGGCCAAGGCCTTGTCGACGTTTTCTTTGAGCGGCACCCGCTTGCCACCGCGTACGCCTTCATCGGCGGTGATCACGGTGCGGCAGTCGGCGTCCAGAATGCGGTCGCGCAGGGCGTCCGGGGAAAACCCGCCGAACACCACCGAATGGACCGCGCCGATGCGCGTGCAGGCCAGCATGGCGTAGGCGGCTTCAGGGATCATCGGCATGTAGATACACACCCGGTCGCCTTTTTTTACCCCGCGCGCCTTCAAGGCATTGGCCAGGCGGCAGACGTGGCGGTGCAGTTCGCGGTAGGTGATGGCCTTGCTGTCGGCGGGGTCGTCACCTTCCCACAGCAGGGCGGTTTGGTCGCCGCGCTGGGCCAGGTGGCGGTCGATGCAGTTGTAGCTGACATTGAGCTGGCCACCGTCGAACCAGCGCGCCTGGCCGGTTTTCAGGTCGCATTGCTGCACGCTCGACCAGGGGCTGCTCCAGTCCAGGCGTTGGGCTTGTTCGGCCCAGAAGGTGTCGGGGTCGTCGACGGACTGGCGGTAGAGGCGTCGGTAGTCGTCTTCGCTCAGGCGGGTGGCCTGGCTGACAGCCAGGGCGTCGGGGTAATTGCGGATATCGAACATGGCGGTGGTCCTGCTCTTGTAAGGGGCGGGGACTGCAACGGCTATTCGATGGACAGTGTAGCTGGAGGCGATGTTCCTGAGGATCACAAGGTCCTGGGTAGGAGCGGCCTCGTGTCGCGAAAGGGCTGCGAAGCAGCCCCCGGAGATAGTGCATGATGCCGGGAGTCTGGGGCCGCTCTGCGGCCCTTTCGCGACACAAGGCCGCGCTCCTACGAGCAGAAACGGCCTTGCGATCAGCCGCGGTGGCGGCCGCGGAAGTAGTTGATCAGGCCTTGGGTCGAGCCGTCTTCGGCGCTTTCTTCAAGGTTGCCGACCAGGCGCTGGTAGACGCCTTTGCCCAGCTCCTTGCCCAGCTCCACGCCCCACTGGTCGAAGGCGTTGATACCCCAGACCACGCTCTGCACGAAGACCTTGTGCTCGTACATCGCCACCAGCGCGCCGAGACGGCGTGGGCTGATGCGCTCGACCACCAGGGTGTTGCTCGGGCGGTTGCCCGGGATCACCTTGTGTGGCGCCAGCTTGGCGATATCGGCCTCGTTCAGGCCCTTGGCGCGCAGTTCGCTCTCGGCTTCTTCGCGGGTTTTACCGAGCATCAGTGCCTGGCTTTGCGACAGGCAGTTGGCATACAGCCACTGATGATGGTCGGCGACTGGGTTGAAGCTCACCACCGGCACGATGAAGTCGGCCGGAATCAGCTGGCTGCCTTGGTGCAGCAACTGGTGGTAAGCGTGCTGGCCATTACAGCCGACGCCGCCCCAGATCACCGGGCCCGTGTCGGTTTTGACCGGGGTGCCGTCTTGCAGCACGCTCTTGCCGTTGGACTCCATGTCCAGCTGCTGCAAGTGCTTGGTGATGTTGCGCAGGTAATGGTCGTACGGCAGGATCGCGTGGCTTTGTGCGCCCCAGAAGTTGCCATACCAGACCCCGAGCAAGGCCAGCAGCACCGGCATGTTCTTGTCGAACGGCGCGGTCTGGAAATGCTGGTCCATGGTGTAGGCACCGGACAGCAGCTCCTTGAAGTTGGCAGTGCCGATGGCCAGGGCGATCGGCAGGCCGATGGCCGACCACAGCGAGTAACGCCCGCCGACCCAGTCCCACATCGGGAAGATGTTCTCTTCGCGGATACCAAAGGCCACAGCCGCGGCCTTGTTGCTCGACACGGCGATGAAGTGGCGATACAGCTCGGCTTCCGAACCACCCTGGGCCAGGTACCAGGTACGCGCGGCCATGGCGTTCTTCAGGGTTTCGAGGGTGTTGAACGATTTCGACGAAACGATGAACAGCGTGGTTTCGGCGCGCAGGTTGGCCGACAACTCGTGGAATTCACTGCCGTCGATATTGGCCAGGTAATGGCAGCGTACACCGCGTTGGGCGTAGGGCAGCAGCGCTTCGGAAACCAGCTCGGGGCCGAGGAACGAGCCGCCGATGCCGATGTTCACCACGTCAGTGATGGGTTTTTCGCTGTAACCGCGCCACAGGCCATCGTGGATGCGCCCGACCAGCTCGGTGATCTGGTTCAGCACCTTGTGCACGTCGGGCATCACGTTGACGCCACCGACACTCAGCTTGTCGCCAACCGGGCGGCGCAGGGCGGTGTGCAGCACCGGGCGGCCTTCGGAGGCGTTGATGATTTCGCCGCTGAACATGGCCTTGATGGCATCGCCCAGCTCGACTTCGTTGGCCAGGTTCACCAGCAGGTCGCGGGTTTGCTCGGTGATGAGGTTTTTCGAGTAGTCGAGGAACAACCCGCAGCTGCTCAGCGAGAACTGGTCGAAGCGCTTGCCGTCAGCGGCGAAGGCTTCGCGCATGCTGAAGCCCTGCATGGCGTCGCGGTGTTGCTGAAGCGCCTGCCAGGCGGGCAGCGCCGTCACATCGTGGGGTGTACGGTAATACGCCATTGCGGATGGTTTCCTTGGTGCATGGTCAGGCTATGACACTGGCAACCTTTGCCAGTTGCAAGGGAATCATTATAGGCATTGGCTGCGAGGCGGGAATGGGGCAAGGGGCGTGGCAGATGAAATATTATCGAAGCTGCTCTGGCCCTGTCGCAGGCTCCCACAAGATCAACAACGACGAGATCTCTGTGGGGGATCCTATGGTTTTGTACAAGCCTGTTCTCGCCAGGCATATCTGCTTGTGGCGACTTCCCTTGTGGCGAGCGGGCTTGTCCCGCGTTGGGCTGCGCAGCAGCCCTGAAAACTCAAGGGTAATCCTCAGGGCT
>NZ_JABWRG010000063.1:0-29381 GCF_014268825.1 Pseudomonas sp. SWRI51
TGGCGTCCCCTAGGGGACTCGAACCCCTGTTACCGCCGTGAAAGGGCGGTGTCCTAGGCCACTAGACGAAGGGGACGAACCTTCTTACCTTCAAGACCCGGTGCTGCACCCGATCTTGCTTACCAGCCTTGGCTGTTAAGCGGAATTTGGTGGAGCTAAGCGGGATCGAACCGCTGACCTCCTGCATGCCATGCAGGCGCTCTCCCAGCTGAGCTATAGCCCCACAATGTCGCTTTGAACAGAATTACTGGCTGGGTGCCTGGCAACTCGTTTTTGTTCATCGCTGTGGACGGGGCGCATATTAAGATCCGATTGCGGGGCTGTCAAACGAATTCTTGAAAAAAACCAAAAACTTTTTCACAGATAACAATCACTTACCGCCCTGCCCTGTTGGCTCGGAGCGTCGCAGCCTCGCTGCGGCGCTCCGACAGCTGGCTCAAGCAATGTTGGCCAGCAGTTTTTCCCATTCCTTGTTTTCTTTCTTCGACACACCGCCGAGCAAGTCGAGGGCCTGGCGCAGACGGAAACGGGTCAGGTCGGGGCCAAGAATTTCCATGGCATCAAGCACAGAAACCGAGCTCGCCTGGCCGGAAATGGCAGCGAACATCAGCGGCATGGCGTCACGCAGCTTGAGCTCCAGCGACTCGACTACCGCCTGAATGCAACCGGTGATGCGGTCCTTTTCCCACTGGCGCAGGCTTTCGAGCTTCCACAAAATCAACTGCATGACCTGACGCACCTGGTCAGCAGACAGTTTTTTGCTTTCGAACAGCTTCGCATCGAGCTTCAGCGCGCCTTCGAAGAAGAAGCCGCCCAGGGGTGCGATCTGGCTGAAGGTCTCGACCCGGCCTTGAACATGGGGGGCGATTTTCATCATGTAGTCGCTGTTGAACGCCCACTTCTGCACGCGTTCGGCAAATTCGTGCACCGGCAATTCGCGCAGCCATTGGCCGTTGAGCCAGCTGAGTTTTTCGATGTCGAAAATCGGCCCGCCGAGCGAGACACGCGACAGGTCGAAGTGCTCGACCATTTCGGCCAGGGAGAACTTCTCGCGTTCATCGGGCATCGACCAGCCCATGCGGCCCAGGTAGTTGAGCATCGCCTCAGGCATGAACCCCATGCGCTCGTAGAAGGTCACCGAGGTCGGGTTCTTGCGCTTGGACAGCTTACTCTTGTCGGGGTTGCGCAGCAGTGGCATGTAGCACAGCTTGGGCTGCTCCCAACCGAAGTACTCGTACAGCTTGATCAGCTTGGGCGCCGACGGCAGCCACTCTTCGCCACGCAGCACGTGGGTGATGCCCATCAGATGGTCATCGACCACGTTGGCCAGGAAGTAGGTCGGCAGGCCGTCATTTTTCATCAGCACCTGCATGTCCATGCGGTCCCATGGAATTTCGACATCACCGCGCAGCATGTCCGGCACCACGCATACGCCTTCGCATGGCACCTTCATGCGGATCACATGCGGCTCGCCTGCTGCCAGGCGGCGCTGCACTTCCTCGTCGCTGAGCAGCAGCGCACGGCCGTCGTAACGAGGGGTTTCACCGCGGGCCATCTGCTCGGCGCGCATCTGCTCCAGCTCTTCGGCGGTGCAGAAGCAATAGAAGGCATGACCGGCATCGACCAGTTGCTTGGCGTATTTTGCGTAGATTTCGCCACGCTCGCTCTGCCGGTAGGGGCCGTGAGGGCCGCCGACGTCCGGGCCTTCGTTCCACTCGATACCGAGCCAGCGCAGGGCGTCGAAGATCTGCTGCTCCGACTCGCGCGTGGAGCGCAGTTGGTCCGTGTCTTCGATACGCAGGATGAACTCACCGCCATGCTGCTTGGCGAAGCAGTAGTTGAACAAGGCGATGTAGGCGGTGCCGACATGGGGGTCGCCAGTGGGCGATGGCGCGATACGCGTGCGAACGGTGGTCATTGAGGGTCTCGGACGAAGATTGAAACAAAGGCCGGATGTTAGCAGGGAGCGGGCACTTGGCTCCAGTGATGCAGGTTTTGCGCTGGAACGGCGGGGCCGCTTTGCGCCCCATCGCGGTGGTTCTGCACTCCGAGCAAGCCTGCTCCGACGAAAGCAGCTTTCAGCACTCTGCTGTGAGCGGTCAGAGGGTCAGCAGGCGCTCGCGCAGCTTGCCGATGTCGTCCCGCAGCTGTGCGGCGGCCTCGAACTCGAGGTCGCGGGCAAACTGGAACATTTTCTCTTCCAGTTGCTTGATGCGCTTGGTGACATCGGCAGGCGTCTGCAGCTCGGCCTCAAGACGCTCGGCTTCCTGGGCAGCTTTGGCCTGGCCCTTGCGCTTCTTGCTGCGCGCCCCCGGCACCGTGGCGCCTTCGAGAATGTCGGTGATGTCCTTGACCACGCCCTTGGGCACAATACCGTGGGCTTCGTTATGGGCTACCTGCCTGGTGCGGCGCCGGTCGGTTTCGTCGATGGCGCGCTGCATCGAGCCGGTGACGCTGTCGCCGTACAGGATCGCCTTGCCATTGAGGTTACGCGCCGCACGGCCAATGGTCTGGATAAGCGAACGCTCAGAGCGCAGGAAGCCTTCCTTGTCGGCGTCAAGAATCGCCACCAGGGAAACTTCTGGCATGTCCAGGCCCTCGCGCAGCAGGTTGATGCCCACCAACACATCAAAGGTACCCAGGCGCAGGTCGCGGATGATTTCCACCCGCTCGACCGTGTCGATGTCCGAGTGCAGGTAACGCACCCGCACGTCGTGGTCGGCCAGGTAATCAGTAAGGTCCTCGGCCATGCGTTTGGTCAGTGTGGTGGCCAACACCCGCTCCCCCACCGCCACACGCTTGCCGATTTCCGAAAGCAGGTCGTCGACCTGGGTAAGCGCGGGGCGAACCTCGACCTCGGGGTCGATCAGCCCGGTGGGGCGCACCACCTGCTCGATGATGCGGCCGGCGTGTTCGGCCTCGTACGGGCCAGGCGTGGCCGAGACGAAAATGGTCTGCGGGCTGACCGCCTCCCACTCATCGAAACGCATTGGCCGGTTGTCCAGCGCCGAGGGCATGCGGAAGCCGTATTCGACCAGGGTTTCCTTGCGTGAGCGGTCGCCCTTGTACATGGCGCCCACCTGGGGAACGCTGACGTGGGATTCGTCGATGACCAGCAGCGCATCTGGCGGCAGGTAGTCATACAACGTGGGCGGCGGAGCGCCGGCCGGGCGCCCGGACAGGTAGCGGGAGTAGTTCTCGATGCCGTTGCAGTAACCCAGCTCGAGGATCATCTCAAGGTCAAACCGGGTACGCTGTTCGAGACGCTGGGCCTCGACCAGTTTGTTGTGCTTGTGCAGGTACTCAAGGCGGTCCTTGAGTTCTTCCTTGATGCCCTCCACTGCCCCCAGCAATGTCTCGCGCGGGGTGACGTAGTGCGACTTGGGGTAGAAGGTGAAGCGCGGCAGTTTGCGGATGACCTCGCCGGTCAGCGGGTCGAAGGCGGCAATGTTCTCGACCTCGTCATCGAACAGCTCGATACGGATGGCCTCGAGGTCCGACTCGGCGGGGAACACGTCGATTACATCGCCACGCACACGGAACGTGGCACGGGCGAAGTCCATCTCGTTGCGGGTGTACTGCAGGTCGGCAAGGCGGCGTAGCAGTTCGCGCTGGTCGAGTTTGTCGCCACGGTCGACGTGCAGCACCATTTTCAGGTACGCCTCGGGGCTACCCAGGCCATAGATGCACGAAACCGTGGTAACGATGATCGCATCGCGCCGCTCCAGCAGGGCCTTGGTGGCCGACAGGCGCATCTGCTCGATATGGTCGTTGATCGAGGCGTCCTTCTCGATGAAGGTGTCCGATGACGGCACATAAGCTTCTGGCTGGTAGTAGTCGTAGTAGGAGACGAAATACTCGACCGCGTTGTTGGGGAAGAACGCCTTGAACTCGCCATACAACTGCGCTGCCAGGGTTTTGTTGGGCGCCAGCACCATGGTCGGGCGCTGCACCTGCTGGATGACGTTGGCGATGCTGAACGTCTTGCCCGAGCCGGTTACCCCCAGCAGCGTCTGGTGCGAAAGGCCGGCGTTGATGCCCTCGACCATTTGACGGATGGCCTCAGGCTGGTCGCCGGCCGGCTGAAAGCGGGTGACGAGCTGGAACTCGGACATGACGGACCTCTCGGGCGCTGCAGTAACTGTAAATTTAGCCAGTAGTCTATACCTAAAAGCGCTGCCCGGGCGACGCATCCGACCCCGAGCTGTGAACGCCTGTTTCAATGGACCGGGCAATTCGACCAATGGTTGAAAAATATTTGCGCAAACGGCAGCAAAAGGCGCGCCCAACTGTCGCAGTGACCGGTCGGTATCACTATACTGACTCCCCGTTTGTGCACCGCTTCAGTGCATTCGGCTGGAGCGTGCAACCCCTATCACTCTCCTATCAGAGCCAATGTAACAATGAGCCTGTTTTCCGCTGTCGAGCTGGCACCCCGCGACCCTATCCTGGGCCTGAACGAAGCCTTCAACGCCGATCCGCGCACCGACAAGGTGAACCTCGGTGTGGGCGTGTACTGCAACGAGGAAGGCCGCATTCCACTGCTGCGCGCAGTGATCGAAGCCGAAACCGCTCGTGCTGCACAGCACGCATCGCGCGGCTACCTGCCGATCGACGGTATCGCGCAGTACGACCAGGCCGTGCAAAAGCTGCTGTTCGGCGCTGATTCGCCGCTGCTGGCCGCTGGCCGCGTGGTCACCGTGCAGGCCGTGGGCGGCACTGGCGCACTGAAGATCGGCGCCGACTTCCTCAAGCGCGTGGCACCTGGTGCGGTCGTCGCGATCAGCGACCCAAGCTGGGAAAACCACCGTGCACTGTTTGAAGCGGCAGGTTTCCCGGTGCACAACTACCGCTATTACGATGCCGCCAGCCACGACGTCAACCGTGCCGGCATGCTCGAAGACCTCAACAACCTGCCATCGGGTTCGGTCATCGTCCTGCACGCCTGCTGCCATAACCCGACCGGTGTCGACCTGTCGCTGGACGACTGGAAAAACGTGCTTGAAGTGGTCAAGGCCAAGGGCCACGTGCCGTTCCTCGACATGGCCTACCAGGGCTTTGGCGACGGCATCGCCGAAGACGCCTTTGCCGTGCGCCTGTTTGCCGAGTCGGGCCTGGAGTTCTTCGTTTCGAGTTCGTTCTCCAAGTCGTTCTCGCTGTACGGCGAGCGCGTAGGCGCACTGTCGATCGTGACCGCTTCGAAAGACGAGAGCACCCGCGTGCTGTCGCAGGTCAAGCGCGTGATCCGCACTACCTACTCCAACCCGCCCACCCACGGTGCCAGCATCGTTGCCGCAGTCCTGAACAGCGATGAGCTGCGCCAGATGTGGGAAACCGAGCTTGGCGAGATGCGTACCCGCATCCACGGCATGCGCAAGCAAATGGTGCAGTTGCTGGCCGAGTACGGCGCCAACCGCGACTTCAGCTTCGTTGGCCGCCAGGTCGGCATGTTCTCCTACTCGGGCTTGACCTGCGAGCAGGTCGCACGCCTGAAGAACGAGTTCGGTATCTACGCCCTGGACACCGGCCGTATCGCGGTCGCTGCTCTGAACCAGAGCAACATCCACGTGGTCTGCAAGGCCATCGTAGCGGTACTGTAACTCGTTGATTACCTTGAGGAAGCTTGACTTCCTCAAGGCCGCGAATAAGATAGCGGCAGATTCCGCGATAGCTCAGTCGGTAGAGCAAATGACTGTTAATCATTGGGTCCCTGGTTCGAGTCCAGGTCGCGGAGCCAAATCTTCGAAAACCGCCTTCATGGCGGTTTTTTTATTTCAGCGCTACCGCCTTGGCAGCCGAATTGGCAAACGCCCGTTGAGCACCCCATAGGCCAGCAGCCCGATCACCAAGCCCCAAAACGCCCCGCCAACGCCGAGCAAGTTGATGTTGGCAGCAGCTGCCAGAAAAGTGATCAACGCCGCGTCCCGGGTTTTGCCCTCGGCCATGGCGCTCGCCAGGCTACCGCCAATGGTACCCAGCAAGGCAAGGCCCGCCAATGTAGTGATGAAAGTGGCCGGAAACGCCATGAACACGGCGGCAAGGGTTACCCCGAACACCCCGACCAGGATATAGAACACACCCGCGGCAATGCCTGCGATCCAGCGTTTGGATGGCACCTCATGGGCCTCTTTGCCGGTGCAGATAGCGGCGGTGATCGCGGCGATGTTGAAGGCATGGGAACCGAACGGCGCCATCAGCAGCGACCCCAGCCCAGTCAGGGTCACGATGGGGTTGGCACTGGTGTTGAAGCCATCATTGCGCAACACCAGCATACCGGGCATGTACTGGCCCGTAAGGGTGATCAGAAACAGCGGCAACGCCACGCTGAGCAGGGCATTGACGGAAAACTCCGGGCGCGTGAATACCGGCGCCGCAAATTGCAGGGCCAGCCCGGACATGTCGACACGCCCCTGAACCAGCAGAAAGGCCAGCCCCAACCCGAGAATCCCCACCACGGCGTAGCGTGCACTGAACCGCTTGAACAGCATGTAGGCCGCGATCAGCAAACCGACCAGCAGCGGGTCGAGGCTCATGCCGCCAAAAGCACCAATGCCAAATTGCAGCAGGATGCCGGCCAACAGCCCTGCGGCCACGCCCTGCGGGATCAGCCGGATGAGTTTTTCGAAGCACCCGGACAACCCCAGCAGCACGAAGGCTGCTGCCGAGATCATGTAGGCGCCCACTGCCTCGGCATACGGCGTGCTGCCCAGGGCTACCACCAGAAACGCAGCCGCAGGGGTCGACCAGGCGGTGATGATCGGCACACGCGTCACCCAGCTCAACAGCAGCCCGGTAACCCCTACGCCAATCGACACAGACCACACCCAGGAGGCGGTCAGCTCAGGGCTGAGCCCTGCGACCTTGGCGGCCTGGAATACCAGGATGAAGGTGCCGCCATAGTTGACAATGACCGAGATCAGCCCGGCGACAATCGGGTGAATCAGGTCGTTTGGGCGGATACGTGAACGAACGGCTGTAGAAGACATTGCGCGGGTTGCTCCCTGCATTCAGGTGTTGGCGAGGGAACGAGTCTACGAATAAAATGGCCTGCCGCTTCAGGCCAATTCAAGGAATGTGAGCAGACCACATGGCGAAAACCTTCGAGTTCGATACGCTGAAGATGCGCGTTCACGACGGCGAATTGCAGGTACTCGACCTGCACCAGCGCATTCAGCGTGCCCTGCGCGGCATGATTCTGGACGGCAACCTGGCCCCGGCACTGAAGCTGCCGGCCACTCGCGCCTTGGCCAAGTCACTCGGCGTTGCCCGCGACACGGTCGAGAACGCCTACGTGCAACTGCACCGCGATGGCTTTATCGTGCGCCGCGCAGGCTCTGGCAGCTATGTCGCCGAAACATTGGGCGCCGTGTTACGCGGCGCAGAGCCGCAACGGGTGAAGCTGCAACAGGCAACGCGCCGCGAGACGGCGCCCGAAGCAGGCCTGAGCCGACGCGGGCAGATGCTTCTGGATAGCGGCGGCATCAGCGACCAACAAGTGGTCAAGGCTTTTGCCACAGGCCTGCCAGAAACCCGGACGTTTCCGGCAGATGTTTGGGAGCGTTTGCAGCGCCAAGTCATGAAGGACTACCGCGCCAGCGTACTGCTGCATGGCGACCCGCAAGGCGCCGCGCCCCTGCGCAAGGCTATCGCCACCTACCTGAACCTCGAACGGGGCGCAAAGTGTTGCCCCGAGCAGGTTCTGGTGTTGAGCAGCACACGCCAGGCCCTGTTCCTGTGCGCCCAGTTGCTGGTGGACGCCGGCAAGCCGATCCTGCTGGAGAACCCGGGCTACTTCGGCGCAAAAAAAGCGTTCGAAGCCGCTGAGGCCAAGGTCGTACCCATAGAAGTGGATGCGCAGGGCATCCGCACCGACCTGCTACAGGCTGACCGCAGCGGGGCCAATTGTGTGTACGTCACGCCGTCCCATCAATACCCGACCGGCGCAACACTGCCCCTGGAGCGCAGGCTGGAGCTGATCCGCTGGGCCCATCAACATGGCAAGTGGATCATCGAGGATGACTACGACAGCGAATTCCACTATGACGGCCTGCCGACCGCGTGCGTGCAAGGCCTGGACAAGCACCAACGCACGATCTACATCGGCACCTTCAGCAAGACGCTCTCTCCGGGGTTGCGCATAGGCTACATGGTGTTGCCCGCAGAGTTGGTGAAGGCCTTCACCTACGCGCGCAGCATCATGGATGGCCATACGCCGCAGATTCTTCAGCTGACCCTTGCGCGCTTCATGGACGACGGCCATTACAACGCCCACGTGCGCGCCATGCGCAAGCTCTACGCCGGCCGGCGCGTGGCAATGCTCGATGCCATCGGCGAGCATCTGAGCGGTATTGTCACCGCCCTGCGGCCCCAGGGCGGGCTACAGATTCCATGCCTGTTGGCCGAAGGCTGGGCGGAGGAAAAGACCATTCGCCAGGCTGCCAGCGCAGGCGTGCAACTGCCTGGCCTCAGCCGCCTGTACGCAGGCGAGGAGAAGAAACAAGGCTGGCTGTTGGGTTATTCGTCGCTGGCCGCCCATGAAATACAAGCAGCCATGCAGCGCTTGGCCAAAGCGCTACACAGGTAACTGGCCGCTGGTAACTCAGGCGCTAGGCCCGATCGGGTAGAACTCGCCCGCGCTCCATACACCAAGCCACTCCTGGCCATCGATCAGGCGCGGGACTGCCAGCTCGACCAACTGGTAGAACACGTTGCGGTGCACCAACGCTTCAAGGTTGCTGCGAACCCGCACATAGGGCGAGGGCTCGCCCGTGACGGGGTCGGTGACGACCCGCAGTGGGTGGTCGGGGCCAGCCAGCACCTGCTCGTCGACATTGGTGGTAAAGCTCAGCACCTGCTGCTCGCCCTGCCCTTGCACATCGACCAGCACCGCCACAAAGGGGGCGTCATCCACCTGGATACCGACTTTTTCAACCGGGGTTACCAGGAAATAGGCATCGCCCTCGCGGCGAATGATGGTGGAAAACAACCGTACCATCGGCTTGCGCCCAATGGGCGTGCCCAGGTAGTACCAGGTACCGTCCCGGGCGATGCGCATGTCGATATCACCGCAGAAATCCGGGTTCCACAGGTGCACCGGCGGTAGCCCTTTGGCACTTGGGATTTGTGCCAACAGATCGTTGGCCTTGCCGGATTCAGTCATCGGTTGCTCGCTCAGCGGCTCATGCCCAGAAGGCTACGAGCGTACTCGCGCATGGGCGCACCAAGCAAATCCTGCGGCGTGTTGTCGTGGAACGTCAACAAACCGCCACGGCTTTTGATGCGTGCAGTGTCGATCAGGTAGCGGGTGCTGGTCTCGATCAGCATCATCTGCACCACACCGGTATCCCAACCCAGGCGGTCGACGGCCTGGTCGTCGTACCACTCATCGCCGTTGCTTATACGGTCGTCGGTCCGCGCGAAGCGGGTGTACAGCACATAGTCGGCGCCCACCGAGCGCGCCTCGGCGATGGCCTGTTCCAGGCCCAACGGGCCTTGTGCACGGCGCACCAGCGGGAAGTACTCGACGAAACTCTTGAAGGCTTCTTCGGCTACGGCATTCTGCTTGGGCAGCGGGCCTTTGCCGGGCGGCATGAACGCACCCTGGCCGATGAAGATGAACGAGTCAGGCTGCAGGCGCACCGACAGGGTCCGGGTGGTGTCGCTATGATCCAGCAAGCCCGCATCGCTCATGTGGTAACGGACGCCTTCGCCCATATCGCTGACATTCATGCAGCCGCCCAGCGCCATCAGCGCCAGCAGCAAGACCAGGCTACGCATCTTTCCTCCAGAGGCCGGTGACGAAAAACCGGCGAATAGCCGCCAGATGCAGCTTTTGCGCCAGAGTCAGCCGCCGATCACCTTCATCACCATGACATCCCCGGAAAACGCCACTTCCTGCTTGTCGGCCAAGGCTTTGACCAACAACCGCTGCAACCCGGGAAGAGCTTGATGACGGGGCTTGTCGAGCAGGTCGGCGACATAATGGCGGCTGCCCGACGACAAGCAGCCATGCAGCCAGCCGGTGGAGGACAGGCGCAGGCGCGAGCAGGTACGGCAAAACGGCACGCTTTCGTTGGCAATGACCCCGAAGTGGCCCTTGCCGGGAATGCTGTAGCGCAGCGCGGTAGCATCCAGCGGGCGGGGCGCCTGTTCGAAGACATGACGTTGGCCAATCAACCCCAGCAACTGCTCAAGGCTGACAAACTGTTGCAGGAAGGCGGCCCCGTCACGGGCCAAATGGCCCATGCGCATCAGCTCGATAAAGCGCAGCTCGTAGCCGCGCTCAAGGCAGTAGCCGAGCAGCGGCAGCACCTGGTCGAGATTTTGCCCGCGCATCGGCACCATATTGACCTTGATTGCCATGCCCGCCGCCCTCGCCTGCTCCATGCCGGCCAACACAGTGGCCAGGTCACCGCCGCGAGCAATGCGGCGAAAGGCCGTTGGGTCGAGGGTGTCGAGCGACACATTCAAGCGGCGGATGCCGGCATCGCGCAGCAACGGCAGTTTGCGCTCTAGCAACTGGCCGTTGGTGGTCAGGCTGATATCGCTCAGGCCAAGGCCTGCAACGCCTTGCACAAATGCGTCGAGGCGCGGGCTGAGCAAGGGTTCGCCGCCGGTAATACGCAAGCGCTCGACGCCCGC
Organism: Pseudomonas sp. SWRI51; assembly: GCF_014268825.1. Lineage (NCBI taxonomy): Bacteria > Pseudomonadati > Pseudomonadota > Gammaproteobacteria > Pseudomonadales > Pseudomonadaceae > Pseudomonas > Pseudomonas sp. SWRI51. The sequence continues at coordinate 10,642 of NZ_JABWRG010000063.1, forward strand.
CGCCTCCACCAGATACGCCACCCCGCGCACTAGCGCTTGCGCAGACAACTCGTCCTGCGCAGCCACCAGGCGTTTGCCATCGGGTACGCAATACGTGCAGGCGTAATTGCAGGCAGCAGTCAGGCTGACGCGCAGGTTGCGAAAGCGCCTGCCTTGACGGTCGACGATCATGGGGACTCCGGCATGGAAGAATCGGGCCGGCAAAACCTGACTTATAAATCAGGTTTTGGCAAGCCCTGCCGGCAAAGTTGCGTCAGTTGGCGGGTTCTGGGTCGCGCTTGCGCTTGTTACCCATGCGCACGCCGATGTCCATGAGGAACTGGAAGAAGCCTTCCTGATCTTCCAGCACGTTGCTCCAGAACGGCGAGTGGTACAGGGCCACCGCACCGTGCACCAGCGCCCAGGCGGCGCAGTAATGGAAGTACGGCGGCACATCTTCGAGCTTGCCTTCGCTGATGCGGCCCTTGATGAGCTGGGTCAGTCGGTCGAAGTTGGAGGCACGAATGCTGTGCAGTTGCTCGACCATCTCTGGCACCTGGTTGCCCTTGACTACCTTTTCTTCAAGGCGGTCGAACAGCCGGTAGCGCTGCGGGTCGCGCATGCGGAATTCGAAATAGGCACGCGACAGGGCTTCTTTGTCACGGTCGACATCAGCCGAGTGCAACAGCTCGTTCAGGTCGCGCTCGTAGTCGAGCATCAGGCGCAGGTAAATCTCGGCCTTGGACTTGAAGTGCTTGTAGATCGTGCCTTTGCCAATGCCTACGGCGTCGGCGATCATCTCAACGGTAACGCTGTCCTCACCCTGTTCAAGGAACAGTTTGAGCGCGGTATCGAGGATTTCCTGCTCGCGGCGGCGAAATTCACGGACCTTACGAGGTTCTTTCTGCATGGGAAGGACTGGGATGACATTCGAAGCGGATGATTATGCCTAAGTGTTGGCAAATTGCACGGATCTTCCACTCTCAGGTGTGTTTCACGATACGTTCGGGCGGACTTGGCCTTGCACATGGCGCATCCGCCACCCTGCCATGCTGGCAATCGCAAACAGATGGCTGACGTATTCCAAATCTGTTTAAAAAACGACCAATTCAGACTGGCAGCCCGGTAAAGCTGACCAATACTAGAAGTGTTGGCATAGCGCATCCCCCCTAGCGGCGTGCCAATAAAGGTGCCAGGGACCGCGTACCTTTGTTTTACTCCTAATGGTCTTAACCCGGATTCCCCCCCAGAACCCGGGTTTTTTTTGTCACCGCGTTGGCAAATGCCCTCAGGCGACCCGCGCCAGGGGGAACAGGCGCTTGAAGTTGGCAGTGGTCTGCGCGGCCAGTTGCTCGTAGCTGGCGCCACGCAGCGAGGCGACGTACTCAGCCACCTCACGCACGTACTGCGGCAAGTTGGGCTTGCCGCGATAGGGAATCGGCGCAAGGTACGGCGAGTCGGTTTCGACCAGCAGACGGTCGACCGGCACCTGCCGGGCCACGTCACGCAATGCGTCGGCATTGCGGAACGTGACGATGCCCGACAGCGAAATGTAGTAGCCAAGGTCCAGTGCGGCCTTGGCCATTTCCCAGTCTTCGGTGAAGCAGTGCAGCACGCCGGCCTGGGGCAGGTTGGCCTCGCGCAGCAACGCCAGGGTATCGGCGCGGGCGGCGCGGGTGTGCACGATCACCGGCTTGCCGGTCTGCCGAGAAGCCTCCAGATGCAAGCGGAACGAGGCCTGCTGCAGCTCGGCAGCCTCCGGCTCGTAGTGGTAATCGAGGCCGGTTTCGCCAATGGCCACCACATGCGGATGGGCCAGTTCACGCAGCAGCCATTCCAGCGCCGGGGTTTCACCCGGCGCCAGGTCAAGTGGGTGTACGCCCACCGAGCAATCGACATCGGCATAGCGTTCACTCAGCGCCTTTACCGCGCCTGCGTTCTCGGCGCTGACGCCAATGCACAGAAAGTGCCCGACGCCACGCGCACGGGCGGCCTGCAGGGCAGCATCGAGGGAGCCGTGGTGGGCGCTGAGGTCAAGACGGTCGAGGTGGCAATGGGAATCTACGAGCATGGGGACGCGGCACACATGAATAAAATGAAAGTCAGCGGCTGCCCGGCAGTTGCACCCAGTGGGCGAGCAATGCCTCGAGCAGCAACACACGGTTGAGATTGGCCTTGCCGAGCACTTTCTGGCGTTGCTCGAGGATCCACGCCTGGACCTCGAGCACTTTGCCTTGGCGGCTCTTCTGCGCCAGGTACTGCACCACCTTGCGCATATCGGCCAAGCCTAACCCGTCCTCGTCCTGGGTCAACTGATAGCGCAGGATCAACTGCGACCAGTTGAAGAACCAGTCGAACAGCAGCAGCAGCGGCACAGTATTCCAGGCTTCGGCCAACTGGGTAGGCGACTGTTGCTGCTTGAGCAGCTTTTTCACGCCCTCGGTAACCAGCGCGCGCTGCTCGCGCACCCCTTGGGCCTGCAGCTTCACCGCCAGCAGCGGCGAGCCGGCTGCCAGGGTCAGCAGCTCTTCGCGGTCCTGCTCGCTGGTTTCGGTCAAGGCCTCGGCCAGCCAGGCAGTGCTTTGCCCCAGGCTCGGCTGCGGGCAGGCCACCTGTTGGCAGCGGCTCTTGATGGTCGGCAGCAAGCGGCTTGGCTGATGGCTGACCAGCAGCAGGACGGTATCGCCCGATGGCTCTTCGAGGCTTTTGAGCAAGGCATTGGCGGCGTTGATGTTCATCGCCTCGACGGGTTCGATCAGCACGACCTTGCGCCCGCCCTGCTGGGCCGTCTGCACCACGAACGAGACCAGCTCGCGCACCTGGTCGACCTTGATGGGCTTGTCGGCTTCTTCGGGTTCGAGGATGAAGTTGTCCGGGTGGCTACCGGCCTTGAGCAGCAGGCATGCCTTGCACTGCCCGCACGCCTCAAGCGCCTGGGGCCGCTGGCACAGCAGCAGTGCCATCAGCCGCTCGGCAATGGCGCGCTTGCCGATACCCTGCGGCCCGTGCAGCAAGTAAGCGTGGGCATGCTGGCTGCGCCCGGCCAGTTGCTGCCAAAGCGCCTGCTGCCAGGGGTAGGCTTCAGCCACGGCAACGCTCCACGATGCCCGGCACCAGCCCATCGATGGCGCGCTGTACTGCCTCTAGCGGCTGGCCGGCATCAAGCAGGCTGTAGCGCTGCGGGTGCTGGGCTGCACGCTGCAGGTAGGCCTGGCGGACGGCTTCGAAGAACGCATGCCCTTCTTGCTCGAAACGGTCCAGCCGGCCCCGGGCCGCAGCGCGGGCCAGGCCAATTTCAATGGGTAAATCGAAGACCAGGGTCAGGTCGGGGCGCAGCGTACCCTGGACGAAAGTCTCAAGGGTCGCGATGCGCTCGACGCACAGCCCGCGGCCACCGCCCTGGTACGCGTAGGTAGCGTCGGTAAAACGATCGCAAAGCACCACAGTGCCACGTGCCAGGGCCGGGCGAATCACCTGGGCCAAGTGCTGGGCACGGGCGGCGAACATCAGCAGCAGTTCGGTGTCGGCGGCCATGGTTTCGTCGCTCGGCGCCAGCAACAGTTCGCGGATGCGCTCGGCCAGCGGCGTGCCACCTGGCTCACGGGTCATGAGCACATCGATACCGTGTTCACGCAGGCGTGCGGCCAGGTACTCGCGGTTGGTGCTCTTGCCTGCGCCTTCGGGGCCTTCCAGGGTGATAAACAAGCCGCTCACAGGCGTTCCTTACTGTTGTTCAGGTGCCGGCGTTTCGGCCGGTACAGTTTGATCATCTGCCGGTGCCGGGCCTGCTGCGTCTGGCGCGGCCGCCGGCGCCTCGCCTGCCCCGGGCTGCGCTTGCGGCGCGGGGCTTGAGCGGTAGTCGGCACGGCGTTTGAGCTGGAATTCACGCACCGCACTGTTGTGGTCGTCCAGGTCATCGGAAAACACATGGCTGCCATCGCCGCGGGCGACGAAGTACAGGCTGGTACCGTCGCTCGGGTTGAGCGCTGCATGGATGGCCTCGCGCCCGACCATGGCAATCGGCGTCGGCGGCAGGCCGCTCATGGTGTAGGTGTTGTATGGGGTTGGCGCGCGTAGGTCGGCGCGGGTGATGCGGCCGTTGTAGCGCTCACCCATGCCGTAGATGACCGTAGGGTCGGTCTGCAGCATCATACCCAGACGCAGCCGGCGGACGAACACGCCGGCAATCTGACCGCGCTCCTGGGGTACGCCGGTCTCTTTCTCGACCAGCGAGGCCATGATCAGCGCCTGGTAAGGGTCGCGATACGGCAGGCCTTCGCTGCGCGCAGCCCACTCCTTGGCCAGCACTTCGTCCAGGCGCATGTACGCTTGCTGCAACAACTCCACATCGCTCATGCCGCGCACGAAGCGATAGGTGTCCGGGAAGAACCGCCCTTCAGGATGCACCCCGGTATGACCAAGCTTGTCCATGACCTCGGCGTCGCTGAGCCCATCGATGGTGTGGCCGAGCTTTTCATGCTTGGCCACGGCCGCGCGCACCTGGCGGAACGTCCAGCCCTCGACCAAGGTGATGTTGTATTGCACGACGTCACCACGGCGCCAGGCATCGAACAACTGGCCAACGGTCATGCCCGGGGTGATGCGGTATTCGCCGGTGTGCAGCGGTGTGCCGGCCATGTTGAAGCGCCAGTACAGGCGCAACCAGACAGCATCGTCCAGCAGGCCGTCGGTCTGCATGCGATAGAACATGCGGTTTGGGGTAGCGCCGGCGGGCACATCGAGCATGCGCTCTTGCGCCACTTGCAGAGGCTGCTCAAGCACCGAGTAGACCTTCCAGGCCGACCAACCCAGGGCCAGGCCGGCAAGGATCAAGCCCATTTCCAGCAGCAGCAGGAATTTGCGTCTCACGAATCAGGTATCCAGTAACGTACGGGCAACGGCCTGCAGTTTACGGGTGACTGGGCCTGCCGGCCAGTTCGACGCTGCGAATTCACGCACGGGCCAGACGCCGTAGACACTGTTGCAGACAAATACCTCGTCGGCCTGCTGCAGGTCATCAAGGCCAAGGTCACGCACTTGGACGTCCAGGCCAAGCGCTGGGGCCTGAGCGAGCAAGGCATCACGCATGACCCCTGCCACACCGCAACGGCTCAGGTCAGCAGTCAGCAACGTGCCCCCTTTCAGCAAGAACAGATTGCTGTAGACCCCTTCGATTACACGCCCGTCTGTATCGCGCATCAAACCCTCGGCATAGCTGCTGTCCTGCCACTCGGCGCGGGCCAGTACTTGTTCGAGACGATTAAGGTGCTTGAGGCCGGCCAGCAGCGGCTGCTGGGCAAGGCGGGTCTGACAGGGGAACAGCCGCACGCCATCGGTAGCGTTGGCTTGCGGGTATGCGGGCAGCGGACTGCCTTGCAGAATGCGCCGTGCCGGGGCACCTGAGGCAGGCGCGTAGCCGCGTTGGCTATCACCACGGGTGACGATGAGTTTGGTCACGCCATCGCGTAAACGCGCGGCATAGCGCAACAGTTCATCGTGAATCAGTGCCTGATCGGCGTCGATTGCCAGGCGCCGGCAACCCAGCGCCAGGCGGTCGAGGTGCAGCGACAGCAGGCTGGGCCTGCCGTCGCGCACGGCGATGGTTTCGAACACGCCATCGCCGTAAGCCAGGCCGCGATTCTGCAGGTTCAGTGCAGACGCCTCCTGGCCGTCGACCCAGCTATGCATCAGCCAGGGAACCTGCGGAACACCAGCGAGCCGTTGGTGCCACCAAAGCCGAACGAGTTGGACAGCACCACATCGATAGGCATGCTGCGCGCCTGATGCGGTACGAAGTCCAGGTCGCAGCCTTCGTCGGGCTCGTCGAGGTTGATGGTCGGTGGCGCCATCTGGCTGTTGATCGCCAGCACGCTGAAGATAGCCTCTACTGCGCCTGCAGCCCCCAACAGGTGGCCAGTCATCGACTTTGTCGAGCTGACAGCCAACTTGTAGGCATGCTCGCCAAACACCCGCTTGATGGCCGCCACTTCCGCGATGTCGCCTGCGGGTGTGGAAGTGCCGTGGGCGTTGATATAGCTGACCTCGGAAGGCTCGATGCCCGCATCGCGCAGGGCGTTGACCATGCAACGTGCCGCGCCCTCACCGGTGTCGGGTGGCGACGTCATGTGATACGCATCACCGCTCATGCCAAAGCCAACCAGCTCGGCATAAATGGTCGCACCGCGCGCCTTGGCGTGCTCCAGCTCTTCGAGCACCAGGGCACCTGCGCCATCGGACAGCACAAAGCCATCACGGCCCTTGTCCCATGGACGGCTGGCGCGGGCTGGCTCGTCGTTGCGGGTGGACAGCGCACGGGAAGCCCCGAAGCCGCCCATGCCCAGGCCGCAAGCAGCCATTTCGGCGCCACCGGCAATCATCACGTCGGCTTCGCCGTAGGCAATGTTGCGCGCGGCCATGCCGATGCAGTGGGTGCCAGTGGTGCAGGCAGTGGCGATCGCATAGTTCGGGCCTTGCAGACCGAGATGGATCGACAGGAAGCCCGAGATCATGTTGATGATCGAGCCTGGCACGAAGAACGGCGAAATGCGCCGTGGCCCCTGCTCATGGAGCGTGCGGCTGGTTTCTTCGATATTGGTCAGCCCACCGATACCCGAACCCATGGCCACGCCAATGCGTTCACGGTTGGCGTCGGTAACTTCCAGGCCGGCGTTGCGCACCGCCTGAAAACCGGCCGCCAGGCCGTACTGAATGAACAGATCGAGCTTGCGAGCCTCTTTGGCCGACAGGTATTGCTCGACCTCAAAGCCTTTCACCGAGCCGCCGAAACGGGTGGAGTAGGCAGACAAGTCCGTATGTTCGATAGGACCGATGCCACTGCGGCCAGCCAGAATGCCCTGCCAGGTGCTCGGTACATCGGTACCAAGCGGCGACAGCATGCCCATACCGGTGACCACGACGCGTCTACGCGACACAGTACTCTCCTCTTTCCTGATAACAGAGTTTCTTGCCAGTGCACTTGCCATGGCGAATGGAATGGCAGCAAACCCCGGTCCTTGCAAAGAAAAAACCGCACTCCGGCAACGGTAGTGCGGTTTTCCCCGACAAGAAGCGTCGACTAAAGCGTCTTAGGCCTTGTGGCTGTTGACGTAGTCGATGGCTGCTTGAACGGTAGTGATCTTCTCGGCTTCTTCGTCAGGGATTTCGGTCTCGAATTCCTCTTCCAGGGCCATCACCAGCTCAACGGTGTCAAGCGAATCGGCACCCAGGTCTTCGACGAAGGAAGAGGCATTGTTCACTTCTTCTACTTTGACGCCCAGTTGCTCGGCGACGATTTTCTTGACGCGTTCTTCGATGGTGCTCATACCTAGTTTTCACTCCTAATGGATATATGTCAGGCAACTGACCGGCGCCCAATTTTATAGAAAGACGTCTGCTTTTCAAGCGAAACGAACCTTCCGACTGGCCAACGTGTCCGCCGCCTGGAATCTGATTGCAGCTTTATAACGGATTTTAGGCTCGCAGTATGACTATTTTTTGAAGCAATCCGTCACATTGCACTGCATTTTTTACATGTACATCCCGCCGTTGACCGGCACGGTGGCACCGGTAACGTAGGCTGCACCGTCCGATGCCAGGAACGAAACCACCTTGGCGATTTCGTCGGCCTGGCCCAGGCGGCCCAGTGGAATCTGGGTTTGCAGGGCTTCGCGCTGCGCTTCTGGCAGCTCGCGAGTCATGTCGGTGTCAATGAAGCCTGGGGTCACCGAGTTGACGGTGATACCACGCGAACCGACTTCACGCGCCAGTGCACGGCTGAAACCTTCGAGGCCGGCCTTGGCGGCGGCGTAGTTGGCCTGGCCGGCGTTGCCCATGGCACCCACCACCGAGCCGATACTGATGATACGACCCCAACGCGCCTTGGTCATGCCACGCAGCACGCCCTTGGACAAACGGTAGAGGCTGTTCAGGTTGGTATCGATCACATCGAACCACTCGTCGTCCTTCATGCGCAGCATGAGGTTGTCGCGGGTGATGCCGGCGTTGTTGACCAGAATGGTCGGCGCACCGAACTGGGCGCCAATTGCACCCAGTACTGTTTCAACGGACTCGGCGCTGGTGACGTTCAGCTCCATGCCAGTACCGTCGATGCCGTGCTCCTTGAGCGTGGCAGCAATGCGCTCGGCGCCGGATGCCGAGGTGGCGGTACCGATCACGATAGCGCCCTGGCGGCCCAGTTCGAGGGCGATGGCTTGGCCGATGCCGCGGCTGGCGCCGGTCACCAGTGCAACTTTACCTTGCAGACTCATGCAAGCGTCTCCAGATTCAGGCCAGCGCCGCACGGGTGGCGGCGACGGCGTCAGGGGTATTGAGGTTGTAGGTGGTCACGCCGTCGGCGCAACGCTTGTTCAGGCCAGCAAGCACTTTGCCCGGGCCGCACTCGACCAGGTTGACCGCACCATTGGCAGCCAGCGCCTGTACGCATTCAACCCAGAGCACTGGCTGGTGCAACTGGGCCAGCAGGTCTTGCTTGAGTGAATCCAGGCTACCGGCGACGGCGGCGCTGACGTTCTGCACCACCGGAATTTGCGGGGCCTTCCAGTCGATGGCGTTGACCGACTCGGCAAAACGCTCGGCGGCCGGCTTCATCAGGGCACAATGCGACGGCACACTGACCGCCAGCGGCAGGGCGCGCTTGGCGCCCTTGGCTTTGCACAACTCGACGGCACGATCGACAGCCGCCTTGTTGCCGGCGATAACCACCTGGCCTGGGGAGTTGAAGTTGACCGCACTGACCACTTGGTCTTCGGCAGCTTCAGCGCAGATTTCAACGACTACCGCGTCGTCCAGGCCGAGAATGGCGGCCATGGCGCCATGACCTGCCGGCACCGCTTCCTGCATCAGCTGGCCACGACGCTCGACCAGACGCACGGCGTCCTTGAGCGACAGGCTGCCTGCGGCTACCAAAGCACTGTACTCGCCAAGGCTGTGGCCGGCGACGAAGGCCGGCTGTGCGCCGCCCTCTTCGAGCCAAAGGCGCCACAGAGCGATGGAGGCGGTCAGAATGGCCGGCTGGGTCTTGTCGGTTTGGTTGAGTTGTTCTTCCGGGCCTTCCTGGACCAGTTTCCACAGGTCGTAGCCCAGGGCCTCGGAGGCTTCCTTGAAGGTTTCGACGATCACCGGCTTTTCGGCGCCGAGCTCGGCGAGCATGCCCAGCGACTGGGAGCCTTGGCCGGGAAACACGAATGCGAGGGATGCAGACATTGAACAAGCCCTTATGATCTTGTCGTCGGATGGGTACGCCAGGCTGCATGCCGGGCGCGCAATCTGAACACTTGGATGAGTACGGGGGCCAAGCGGTCACATTTAAGCATTTAGCGGGCGCTATGCCCAAAGCGTTTGTTTTACGCAGCTTTACCGCAACAGCCGGTTACGGCAGCAGATCTTCCAGCCGCCCATGCAAGCGCTGCGGGAGGTTTTCCTGAATCTCGATCAGCGCGCGCTGAATGGCGCTCTGCAAACCTTGCACGCCTGCCGAGCCATGGCTCTTGACCACAATCCCCTGCAGGCCCAGAAAACTCGCACCGTTGTGCCGCGCCGGCGCAAGGTCTGCCTGCAAGCGCTTGAGCAGGGGCATCGCCACCGCCCCGGCAAGCCGCGACATGACGCCGCCCTTGAACAGCTTCTCGATACGCGCAGCAATCATCAACGCCAGGCCTTCGCTGGACTTGAGCAGGATGTTGCCGACAAACCCGTCGCACACCACCACATCGGCCTCGCCACGGTACAGCCCGTCACCTTCGACGAAACCGACATAGTTGAGGCCACGGGCGTTCTGCAGCAGTGTGGCCGCCAACTTGACCTGCTGGTTGCCCTTGATGTCTTCGGTACCGATATTGAGCAACGCCACCCGCGGGCGATTGACGCCCAGTGCTTGCGCGGCCACCGACCCCATTACCGCGAACTCGACGAGGTTCTGCGCGGTGCAATCGACATTGGCCCCCAGGTCGAGCAACTGGCAATAACCCGCCTGGGTTGGAATGGCTGCCACCATGGCCGGGCGATCGATGCCAGGCAGGGTTTTAAGCACGAACCGCGACAGCGCCATCAGCGCACCGGTATTACCAGCACTCACGCAGGCATGCGCCTTGCCATCACGCACCAGTTCAAGGGCGACGCGCATCGACGAATCGGGCTTGCCTCGCAGCGCCTGCGAAGGCTTCTCGTCCATGCCCACCACCTCGCTGGCCGCAACAATTTGCAGGCGCGCGCGATCCGCAGCCGAAAGGCCACTGAGCAGATCTTCTAGGAGGGAGGGTTGACCGACGAGGGTCAGGTGGAGCGAGGGTGTAGCCGAAAGGCAGGCAATGCTAGCCTGGACAATGTTGCGGGGACCGAAGTCCCCGCCCATTGCGTCGATCGCGATGATCTGAGCGGACAAGGATTACTCGTCAGCGCCCTTGTCGACGACTTTGCGACCACGGTATACGCCTTCTGGCGAAACGTGGTGACGCAGGTGTACTTCACCGGTGGTCTTTTCGACCGACAGCGCGTTTTCCGACAGAGCGTCGTGCGAACGGCGCATGTCACGGGCAGAGCGGGATTTTTTGTTCTGCTGAACAGCCATAATTGATTAACTCCTAAACGTTTGGGTCACGCTTTAACTGCGCCAATACACTGAACGGGTTGGACCGTGATACCTCGTCCTTGCTCGGTTCGGGCTCATTTGCTCCCGCCGGCTGCTGGCATTCTTCCGGATGATGAGCAGGTACGATCGGCAGGGCGAGCAGCAGCTCTTCCTCGATCAGCGCCTGCAGATCCAAAGGATCTTCGCCCAGTTCCAGCACGTCATAGCCTTTCGGCAACGACTGGGTATTCGCACCCTCCTTTACCACCGCGTACGAACACTCGCTGTGGATTGGAAGGGTGACCAGCTCAAGACAACGCTGGCAAACCATTTTGACCTCGACGTCGAGCTCGCTGTGGATAACCACAGTGTGCTGTTCGTCTCGCTCAAAATCGAACTTCGCCTGCACCATACCGACATTGTCGGAAAGCGGGTCGCAGAGTCTTTCCAAATCGGCGAGTGACAGCGAACCGTTTAGGGTTACGCCGCGATCGGCCAATTTGCGCGGGTCAACGTGAGGTGGAATCGGGTCATTCAACATAGGCGCAGCATTCTAGGGATGGACCCCCGCCCTGTCAAAGGAAATTCAGCACTTGGTACACAAGGGGCTGACCAGAGGATATCTGCACCCACTCGCAAGGCTCTGAAACAGGGCCGGGAACACCCGTTTACTGCAGTACAATCGGCCTTGCACCTGGCCTCGTCGTAGCAAAAACAGCGTTGCGACAGGCCACAGAATTGCCGCATCCGACCAGGAGTCAACCATGCTTCCTTTATTACTGGCCTCCAGCTCCCCTTACCGGCGTGAACTGCTCACCCGCCTGCGCCTGCCCTTCACCTGGGCCAGCCCAGACCTTGACGAGCGCCGCCTGGGCGAGGAGCCCGCCGCCGAACTGGTCAGGCGCCTGGCCAGACAAAAGGCCGAAGCACTGGCAGGCAGCCACCCCAGCCACCTGATCATTGGCTCCGACCAGGTGGCGGTACTGGGCGAACAGATACTCGGCAAGCCGCATACCTTCGAGCGTGCCTGCGAGCAACTGCTTGAAGCCAGCGGGCAGCAGGTCTCCTTTCTGACCGGTATTGCGCTATTGAACAGTGCTACCGGGGCTTGCCAGGTCGACTGCGTGCCATTCACGGTGACCATGCGCGAACTGGACCGCGAGCGCGTCGAGCGCTATGTAGCCGCCGAGCAGCCGCTTGATTGCGCCGGAAGCTTCAAGGCAGAGGGGCTTGGCGTGAGCCTGTTCCAGAGCACACATGGCCCGGACGCAACCAGCCTGATCGGGCTACCCCTGATCAGGCTGGTCGACATGCTACACAAAGAAGGCGTGCAGATACCCTGAGCGCGACGGGAGGCCAAACCCCGCATGGCGCAGCGCAACCACCAGATCAGCGCAGCGCGGGCGCCTGCAGACCCATGTACAGGGCCAGGCGCTCGGCTACGCTTGCACCAATGCGCTTGGAGAAGCGATCGAACGGCGACTCCTGCACAGTGAAGTCAACCAGATCCTTCTCACCGACGATCTCGCGAGCCACATAGCTGGCACTGCCAAGGCCATCGATCAAACCGAGCTCCTTGGCCTGCTCGCCCGACCAGATCAGGCCACTGAACAGCTCAGGGTGCTCTTTGTCCTTCAGGCGCTCTCCCCGCCCCTGCTTGACCATCGCGATGAACTGCTTGTGGGTAGTGTCCAGTACACCCTGCCAGAACGCCGTCTCTTCAGGCTTTTGCGGCGAGAACGGGTCGAGGAACGCCTTGTGCTCGCCTGCGGTGTAGGTACGCCGCTCCACGCCGAGCTTTTCCATGGCGCCGACAAAGCCGTAACCGGCCGCGGTGACGCCAATGGAACCGACCAGGCTGGCCTTGTCGGCATAGATTTCATCGGCGGCACTGGCGATGTAGTAAGCACCCGAGGCACCCAGGTCGGCGATCACCGCATACAGTTTGATAGCCGGGTATTCGCCACGCAGGCGGCGGATTTCATCATAGACATAGCCGGACTGCACCGGGCTGCCGCCAGGGCTGTTGATGCGCAGCACCACGGCCTTGGTTTTCGGGTCCTTGAACGCCTCACGCAAGCTCTTGACCAGATTGTCGGCGCCTGCCGGCTCCTGATCGGCGATCACCCCGCGCAATTCGACCAGCGCCGTATGGTTGGTGCTGCGCGATGCGGCCTTGTCTACATCCAGCAAGGGCGTAAACAACGCAATCATGCCGAACAGGTAGATAAAGGTCAGCAGCTTGAAGAAAATCCCCCAGCGCCGCGCCCGGCGCTGCTCCTGAACACCGGCAAGCAGCGTCTTCTCCAGCAGCTTCCAGCTTTTGCGGTCTTCGTTATCCACAACTTCGGACTCGGGTGCTTTCCACTCGTCAGCCATGCTCACCTACCCTGGAATGTAAACTGCGCAGGGCCCAGCCACTGGCGCAATTGAGAAAAATGCTCGATGCACAGCTGCGGGCCGAACTCGGCCAACGCCTGCAGCGACATGGCACCATAGCCGACCGCCACCGAGTGCATGCCAGCATTGCTGGCCATTAACAGATCGAATGCAGAATCTCCGACCATCAATGCCCGCCCCGGTTCTACCTGGCAATGCGCGAGAATTTCCTCAAGCATCAGTGGGTGAGGCTTGCCGCGGGTTTCGTCGGCAGCGCGGGTAATGTCGAAAAACGCCTGCAAGCCATTGGCCTTGAGCACACGGTCCAGCCCGCGGCGCGCCTTGCCGGTTGCCACCGCCATGCGATAGCCCTCCTGGCGAAACGCTTCGAGCGATTCCACAACACCTTCGAACAGCGGCGATGGCTGCTGATCCAGTGCCGTGTACACGTCCGCGTAATGCTGGCGGAACACCTCGAGCCGGGCGGGAGACAAATGCGGATACAGCGTCGCGATCGCCTCCACCAGCGCCAGGCCGATGATGCCCTTGATCGCCTGGTCACTGCTGGGGGCCTCACCCGCGAGCTCGGCAGCCATATTCATGGCTTCGACGATGCGGCCAATGGAGTCAGCCAGGGTGCCGTCCCAGTCGAAAATCAGCAGGTCGTATTTTTTACTCATCACTCAGGACGCCAGCCGCTCGACGGCCTTGGCCCACATTTCGTCTACCGGCGCCTCAAGCTTGAGCTCACCACCATCAGGCAGCGGCACGGTCAACTGGTAGGCATGCAGGAACAGGCGCTTGCCGCCCAGCTCGCGAATCTCGCGGGAGAAATCTTCGTCGCCGTATTTATTGTCACCGGCGATCATGTGCCCGGCATGCAAGGTGTGCACGCGGATCTGATGGGTACGACCGGTGATCGGGCGCGCCTCGACCAAGGTGGCAAACTCGCCGAAGCGGCGCAGGACGCGGAACAGGGTCAGCGCCTCCTTGCCCTCGTCATTGACTTCGACCATGCGCTCGCCGGAGCGCAGGTTGCTCTTTTGCAACGGCGCATTGACCTGCTTCTTGGCAGTCGGCCAATGCCCACGCACCAGCGCCATATAACGTTTGTCGACACCATCACCGCGCAGCGCGGCATGCAGATGGCGCAGCATGCTGCGTTTCTTGGCGATCATCAGCAGGCCGGAAGTATCGCGGTCAAGGCGGTGCACCAGCTCCAGCTCCTTGGCATCCGGGCGCAACTGGCGCAGCGCCTCGATGACACCGAAGCTCAGGCCACTGCCGCCATGCACAGCGATGCCAGCCGGCTTGTTCATCACGATAAGGGCTTTGTCTTCGTAGACAATCGCCGCCTCCAGACGCTGCAACAGGCCCTGGGCGACTGGTGCCGGCTCGTCGCGCTCCGGCAGCCGCACGGGCGGCACGCGCACCACGTCGCCGGCCTGAAGCTTGTACTCGGGCTTTACCCGCCCCTTGTTCACCCGCACTTCACCCTTGCGCAGGATGCGGTAAACCAGGGTTTTAGGTACGCCCTTGAGCGCCGTGATAAGGAAATTGTCGATGCGCTGGCCGGCAAGCTCAGGCGCGACTTCGATCAGCTTTACGCCGGAAGTCGGGGGGGTATTGGTCGTCATGGCCGCGATGATAACAATTTTTTATGGAATTGAAGCACTTAATCATTACTGCTATAGTCGCGAACGCCGCCAAAAGCGGCAGGCCAGCGGCAACAGGCTCTACGCCGGCCCTGACCTTCGCAATTCCCAAGGACGCGAGGCCGTCCTACGGGGTGCTAGCCAGTTTAGTGAATGCCTGAAATCGCCACCAGCGCTGTGTAGAGAAGACCGAAAAAAAACGACAAGTCCGGTGTTTTAGCCTGCTTACCCGCTTCTTTTCGCTGCACCTCTGCCCGCCATCGACGTTTGCGCGCATTCGGGCCAGTGTTCCGGAAATACCTGCCTTGAATATGTTATGGCGCCAGCTCGTGACGGGGCTGGCGAAAAATGCAACCCGTTGCGGATTCAGCGCGCGGCAGCACCGAATTATCAGGGATACGTGCAGGGTGGAGATGCACAGCCTTCGGAACGTGTGGCACAGCGTCCGGCAACCAGCCCACTGTTTGGCTGGCAAGCGGACAATGTCCTGAACAGACGCTCACAGAGCATCCACGGCCGACGGTTGATTCCTCCTCCTGACTGAGTGCACCAAGCCTGGCGGTTGCCACACATGCCCCAGGCCCGGTTTGCACCGCAGCACACAGGACGCGTCGTCGCGACAACGGCAGGCTGGGCAACCGGCTGGTGCCGAACGTTGCTCGACACGGGGGTGGCCCGCCACCCTTTGCGCACCTTGGCACCTATCATGGCAAGTCGTGTGTGCCAAACGCCGTTTCCGGCAGCCCGGAAACCGACGGTACAACATGAAAAGAATGCTGATTAACGCAACTCAACCCGAAGAGTTGCGTGTAGCACTGGTTGATGGCCAGCGCCTCTACGACCTGGATATCGAATCCGGCGCCCGCGAGCAGAAGAAGGCCAACATCTACAAAGGCAAGATCACCCGTATCGAGCCCAGCCTTGAAGCCGCCTTCGTCGACTTCGGCTCCGACCGTCACGGCTTCCTGCCGCTGAAGGAAATCTCCCGCGAGTACTTCAAGAAGGCCCCCGAAGGCCGCGTCAACATTAAAGAAGTGCTGACCGAAGGCCAGGAAGTCATTGTCCAGGTCGAGAAGGAAGAGCGCGGCAACAAAGGCGCCGCCCTGACCACCTTCATCAGCCTGGCAGGCCGTTACCTGGTTCTGATGCCAAACAACCCGCGCGCCGGTGGCATCTCCCGCCGCATCGAAGGCGAAGAGCGCAACGAGCTGCGTGAAGCCCTGAACGGCCTGACCGTTCCAGGCGACATGGGCCTGATCGTGCGCACCGCAGGCCTTGGCCGCAGCAGCGAAGAAATGCAGTGGGACCTCGACTACCTGCTGCAGCTGTGGACCGCCATCAAGGAAGCCTCGCTGGACCGCACCGCGCCGTTCCTGATCTACCAGGAAAGCAACGTCATCATCCGCGCCATCCGCGATTACCTGCGCCAGGACATCGGCGAAGTGCTGATCGACAGCATCGACGCACAGGAAGAAGCCCTGACCTTCATCCGCCAGGTGATGCCGCAGTACGCCAGCAAGGTCAAGCTGTACGAAGACAGCGTACCGCTGTTCAACCGTTTCCAGATCGAAAGCCAGATCGAGACCGCCTTCCAGCGCGTCGTCGACCTGCCATCGGGCGGCTCGATCGTGATCGACCCTACCGAAGCACTGGTTTCCATCGACATCAACTCGGCGCGCGCCACCAAAGGCAGCGACATCGAGGAAACCGCCCTGCAGACCAACCTGGAAGCGGCCGAAGAGATCGCTCGCCAGCTGCGTCTGCGTGATATCGGCGGCCTGATCGTCATCGACTTCATCGACATGACGCCTGCGAAAAACCAGCGCGCCGTCGAAGAGCGCGTGCGCGAGTGCCTCGAGGCTGACCGTGCCCGCGTTCAGGTGGGTCGCATCTCGCGCTTCGGCCTGCTGGAAATGTCCCGTCAGCGCCTGCGCCCATCGCTGGGCGAAAGCAGCGGCATCGTCTGCCCCCGCTGCTCGGGTACCGGCATCATCCGCGACGTCGAGTCGCTGTCGCTGGCCATCCTGCGCCTGATCGAAGAAGAAGCCCTGAAAGACCGTACCGCCGAGGTACGTGCCCAGGTGCCGATCCCGGTAGCGGCCTTCCTGCTCAACGAGAAGCGCAACTCGATCACCAAGATCGAACTGCGTACCCGTGCGCGGATCATCATCCTGCCGAACGATCACCTCGAAACTCCGCACTTCGAAGTCCAGCGCCTGCGTGACGACAACCCGGAAGTGCTGAACAACCTGTCCAGCTACGAGATCGCCACCAGCGAGACCGAAGAAGCGCCACAGCCAACCGCCACCCGCACCCTGGTTCGCCAGGAAGCCGCTGTGAAAACCGCACCGGCCCGCGCCAACGCACCGGTACCGGCATCCGCCGAAGAGCAGCAGCCTGCTGCCCCGGTAGCGGCAGCGCCGAGCGTACCGGAGCCAAGCCTGTTCAAAGGCCTGGTGAAGTCGCTGGTCAGCCTGTTCGCCGGCAAGGACGAACCTGTTGCCGCGCCTGCCGTGAGCACCGAGAAGCCTGCCGCCGAGCGCACCCCGCGCAACGAGGAACGCCGTAACGGCCGCCAGCAGAGCCGCAACCGCGGTGGCCGTCGCGATGAAGAGCGCAAACCACGTGAAGAGCGCAGCGAGCGTGCCCCACGCGAAGAACGCGCTCCACGTGAAGAACGTGCTCCACGCGAAGAACGCGCACCTCGCGAAGAACGTGCTCCACGTGAAGAACGCGCACCGCGTGAAGAACGTGCACCGCGTCAGCCACGCGAAGACCGCCGCGGCAACCGCGAAGAGCGCGTACGTGAACTGCGCGAGCCTCTCGACGCTACCCCGGTAGAACGTGAAGAGCGCGCCCCGCGTGAAGAACGCGCTCCACGCGAAGAACGCGCACCTCGTGAAGAACGTGCGCCACGTGAAGAGCGTGCACCTCGCGAGGAACGCGCCCCACGCGAAGAGCGTGCACCGCGTGAAGAACGTGCCCCACGCCCACCACGCGAAGAGCGTCAGCCGCGCCCGGACGAGCAGGTAGCCGAACACGCTGCCGAGCAGGCCGAAGAGCAACTGCCGAACGAAGAACTGCTGCAGGATGAGCAGGAAGGCGCAGATGGCGAGCGCCCTCGCCGCCGCTCCCGTGGTCAGCGCCGTCGCAGCAACCGTCGTGAACGTCAGCGCAATGCCAATGGCGAGCTGATCGATGGCGATGAAGAAGGCAATGACGAGCAGCAGCCACAACAACACCAGGCCACCGAGCTGGGTGCTGAACTGGCGGCAGGCGTTACCGTGACCGCAGCTGTCGCTACCAGCAACATCAGCAGCGAAGCCGAGGCCCAGGCCAACCAGCAGGCTGAACGCGCCAACGCCGCAGCGGCAGAGGCCCCGGCCGAAAGCCAGGTAGTTGCCGAGGTTACCGAAGCAGCCGAGCAGGCTCAGCCAGTGGCTATCGAGCCTGTGGTAGAGCAGCCGTTCAACGCCCCGGCCGCGGTCGAGCCGAGCGTGGAGCCCGTTGTTGAAGTCGCGCCGGTGCAAGCCGCAGTGGCCGAGCAACCTGCCGCCGAAGTGCAACCTGCCATCGAAGCGCCTGCTGTTGAAGCGGGTGAAATCGAACAGGCACCTGTTGTCCACGCCGAAGTTGTCGAGGCCCCTGCTGTCGAACAGCCTGCGCCAGTGGCCGAGCCACAGTTGGTCGACGCCACGCCCGAAGCGGTAGAAGCGCCGGTTGTCGAGCAGCCAGCGGAAGTGGTTGCCGAGCCTGTCCCGGTCGCGGAGCAACCAGCCGCCCAGCCGTCGAACGGCCGCGCCCCGAACGACCCGCGTGAAGTACGCCGCCGCAAGCGTGAAGCCGAAGCTGCAGCCGCCGCTGCAGCTCAGGCCGCCGCTGAAGCAGCCCCAGCACTGGAAACTGCCGAAGACGAGCACAAGCCTCATCACGGTTGATTCCACCCGCTGAATGAAAAAGCCCCGCCAGTGCGAACTGGCGGGGCTTTTTCTTTGCCTTCAGGAATGGGGCGTGAAGGGCATGGAAGAGTCTATGGTTTGTACAAGCCTGTTCTGGCCAGACATATCTCCTCGTGGCGAGCGGGCTTGTCCCGCGTTGGGCTGCGCAGCAGCCCTGAAAACCCAGGGGCTGCTGCGCAGCCC
>NZ_JABWRG010000064.1:0-28771 GCF_014268825.1 Pseudomonas sp. SWRI51
GGGCTGCGCAGCAGCCCTGAAAACCCAAGGGGCTGCTGCGCAGCCCAACGCGGGACAAGCCCGCTCGCCACAAGGTAGCTCGCCACAAGCAGATATGTCTGGCGAGAACAGGCTTGTACAAAAACCATAGAACCCCCCACAGAGACCGCGCACAGTTGCACTATCGACGCCTTGCCCAGATCCAGTGGGAGCTGGCGACAGCCTGCGATTGGGCTGCGCAGCAGCCCCACTCAGCGTAAACCCAGGCGCTTGGCCACGCGGCTCAGGTTGGCGCGGTCCAGGCCCAGCTCGCGCGCGGCCGACGCCCAGTTGCCAGCGTGGCGTTGCAGGCATGCCTCGATGACCTGGCGCTGGTAATCATCCAGCGCTTCGCGCAAACCGCCCTCGGGCAACGCGACGGCGTCCTGCACGGGCGCGGCTGGCAGCGGCGCGCTGGGGGCCACGCTGCGCAGGTCAAGGTCGGCGGCCTCAAGGGTGAGTATTTTCGGGCGTCGCGCCTGCTGGCCGAGGGCCTTGAGCGCCGAGCGGCCGATCAGGTGCTCCAGTTCGCGCACATTGCCCGGCCAATCGTAGGCTAGCAGCGCAGCCTGCGCCTCGGCAGACAGGCGCAGGCTGCCCAACCCAAGCCGCGAGCGGTTCTGCTCGAGGAAATACCCCGCCAGCAGCAGCACGTCGCGGCCACGCTCGCGCAGCGGCGGCACATGCAGCGGGTAGACGCTCAGGCGGTGGTAGAAATCCGCGCGATAGTTGCCGTTGCGCACCTCTTCGGCGAGGTCGCGGTTGGTCGCGGCAATCAGGCGCACATCCACCTGGTGCTCGCGGTCCGAACCCAGGCGTTGCAGTTGCCCGCTTTGCAGCACCCGCAGCAATTTGGCCTGCACCGCCAGGGGCAGCTCGCCGACTTCATCGAGAAACAGCGTGCCGCCATTGGCCAGCTCGAACTTGCCGCGCCGTTCGCCATGGGCGCCTGTGAAGGCGCCGCGGACGTGGCCGAACAGCTCGCTCTCCACCAGGGTTTCCGGCAGCGCCGCGCAGTTGAGGCTGATCAGTGGTTTGTCTGCGCGGTGGCTGGCGCGGTGCAGGGCCTGGGCTACCAGCTCCTTGCCGACACCGGTTTCGCCGGTAATCAGTACGGTCAGCTCGCTGCCACCGACCAGGTTGATTTCTTCCAGCAAGCGCTTGTGCGCCTTGCTCTGGCCGATCAATTCACGGCCCTGGCTACTGGCCTGGCGGTATACCTCGGCGCGCTGGTGTTCGTCTTCGGCGCGCAGGGCCAGGTGCTCGATGCGCTCCGCCACGGTCACCGTGGCAGCGGCCAGGCTGGCGAAGGCTTGCAGGGCTTCCAGTTCCAGGCTCTGGAACTGGCCGGGGGTGAGCGCATCGAGGGTCAGCAGGCCCCAAGGCTGGTCGTCGACCATCAATGGGCAGCCCATGCAGTCGTGCACTTCCAGGTCGACATGCTGGCCTTCGACCAGGCCGTCGTAGGGGTCGGGCAATTGGCTGTCGCTGGCGAAGCGGGTAGGGGCGGGGCTGGCGAGCAGGGCCTGGAAGCGCGGGTGTTCGCTGACCTTGAAGCGCCGGCCCAGGGTGTCTGCTGACAGGCCGTCCACCGCCAGCGGCACCAGCCATTCGCCGTCCAGGCGCAGCAGGGCTGCGGCATCGCACGGCAGCAGGCCGCGCATGGCTTGCAGCAAGCGGCGGTAACGTTCCTGGTCGGGCAGGTCGCAGGACAGGTCACTGACCAGCGGGAGGAGGGCGGTAAGCAGGGGCTTTGCGGTCATATCGACTCCTGGTAGTCGGAATGACTATACGCCGTGGCGCGTCATTTTGACATGGGTGCTGGATAGGCCCTGTATTCATTGGCTGTGGCAG
Organism: Pseudomonas sp. SWRI51; assembly: GCF_014268825.1. Taxonomy (NCBI): domain Bacteria; kingdom Pseudomonadati; phylum Pseudomonadota; class Gammaproteobacteria; order Pseudomonadales; family Pseudomonadaceae; genus Pseudomonas; species Pseudomonas sp. SWRI51. Next base: position 1,873 of record NZ_JABWRG010000064.1, read on the forward strand.
TTGGCACGATTGCTGAAATAGCCAAGGCAATCATATGAAGCCTAAGGCTCAGGAGTTGCTGCAATGCTCAATGCCGAACAACGTGCAATCGTCAAAGCCACCGTCCCACTGCTCGAAAGCGGCGGTGAGGCGCTGACCACGCATTTCTACAAAATGATGCTCAACGAGTACCCCGAGGTACGCCCGCTGTTCAACCAGGCCCACCAGGCCAGCGGCGACCAGCCGCGAGCGTTGGCCAATGGCGTGCTGATGTACGCCCGCCACATCGACCAGCTTGAGCAGTTGGGCGGCCTGGTGGGGCAGATCATCAACAAGCACGTGGCCTTGCAGATTCTTCCCGAGCATTACCCCATCGTTGGCAGCTGCCTGTTGCGCGCCATCGAGCAAGTGCTGGGCAAGGACATCGCCACGCCTGAAGTGATTGCTGCCTGGGCCGCGGCCTACGGGCAACTGGCGGACATTCTCATCGGCGCCGAAGAAACGCTTTACCAGGCCAAGGAACATGCTCTCGGTGGCTGGCGTGGCGCCCGCGAGTTCCGCTTGGTGCGCCGCGAGCAAGAGAGCGAGGAAATCGTCTCGTTCTACTTTGCGCCAGTCGATGGCAAGCCGGTACTCAAGGCCGAGCCCGGCCAGTACATTGGCCTGCAGCTGTTCATCGATGGCAGCGAGCAGCGCCGCAACTATTCGCTATCGGCGTTGAGCGGTGGCCAGCAGTACCGCATCAGCGTCAAGCGTGAGGCGGGCGGCAAGGTGTCGAACTGGCTGCACGCGCAGCTCAAGGTCGGTGACACCGTGCAGCTGTTCCCGCCAGCGGGTGACTTTACCCTCAGCGCCAGTGACAAACCGTTGGTGCTGATCAGTGGGGGTGTGGGCATCACCCCTACCTTGGCAATGTTGGAGGCGGCGTTGAAAACCGAGCGCCCGGTGCATTTCATCCATTGCGCACGCAATGGCGCGGTGCATGCGTTCCGCGACTGGATCGATGAACTGGCCGCGCGTCATCCGCAGCTCAAACGTTTCTATTGCTACGCCGAGGACCCGGCCAACCAGGCGGACGCCGTTGGCCTGCTGAACCAGGACCTGCTGGCCGAGTGGTTGCCGCGTGAGCGTGACGTGGATGCCTACTTCCTGGGGCCCAAGGGGTTCATGGCGGCGATCAAGCGTCAGCTCAAGGCGCTGGGCGTGCCGGAGGGGCAGAGCCGTTATGAGTTCTTTGGGCCGGCAGCGGCGTTGGAGTGATCGCAGTACGTGAATGCCGGGGGGGGGGGGGCGCTTTGCGGCCCTTTCGCGGCACCAGGCCGCTCCTACAGCCTTGAGCGCATGTCTACAGGCGAGCGCATCCCTTGTAGGAGCGGCCTTGCGCCGCGAAGGGCTGCGTAGCGGCCCCGGCGATCTGGCAGGACGCCTGTATTTCCACCCCACGGCGGCCCATGCCGAAGGCGAGGCTTCATCCACACATCCCCAAGATGAAGCGGCTTACATCCGCCTTCATCTTTAATCCTCCTTTAATCACTGTATTCTTCACTCCCGGTGTCGAGGGGCCTGGCCCTGTCCGGCGCTGGGGGCGGTGCGTTTTTTAAGGCGTATCGCTGAACCGAAACCCACTCTCCCGGTCTCAGTTCGTCCATGCACAGCCGCGCACGCCTTTCTTCGACGCGCTCTTTTACTCTGCGTGTAAACTTGGCGCCCGTCGGGCAGCCCCACGCTGCCACTCTCCATCGAAGGAATAGGCAATGAACGAACTCTCATCGCGCCTGAATCGCGAACGGCGCTTTCTGGTGCTGCTCGGCGTGATCTGCCTCGCGCTGATCGGCGGTGCCCTGTACATGCAAGTGGTGCTCGGCGAAGCACCCTGCCCGCTGTGCATCCTGCAACGCTACGCACTGCTGTTCATTGCCGTGTTCGCCTTCCTGGCCGCCGCAATGCCGGGCAAGCGCAGCCTCACCCTGTTCGAGGCATTGGTGGTGCTGAGCGCCATCGGCGGAATCATTGCAGCCGGCAACCATGTCTATATACTCGCCAACCCGATGGTCAGCTGCGGCATCGATACCCTGCAACCGATCGTCGACGACCTGCCGCTGGCCAAGCTGTGGCCGCTGGCATTCCAGGTCGACGGTTTCTGTTCTACCCCTTACCCGCCAATTCTGGGCCTGTCGCTTGCCCAATGGGCACTGGTCGCCTTCGTCCTGACTGCCCTGTTGGTCCCCCTGGGGATCTACCGAAACCGTCGTCGGGCATAGACCAAAGTCATTGTTTGACCCAGGTCTATTGCACCGCGAGATAAGCCCCCGGCCTCGCTCAAAGATTGATCAGGGTCATGCTCCGGGCCTTGCGCGACGCGGGCTACAGGGGTACTGGAAGGGGTGCGACAAACTGTCGCGAAGTTGATTTTTTGAGCAGTATTGTTACGCATTCTGTAAAAGACTGTTGCTCAATAAGTCATAGTAAAGGGGGGGCGACCTATCTACAATCGCCCCCAATTTCCGTTCGGCACTGCTTGCGAGTCGCAGGATTGAAGGAAGCCGCAGCGCTCCCTTATTGCTGACTTCGTCAAGTTTCGCCCAACGGCGATACCGGGCGGACACCCCTCCGCGTTTTCCCGCACCAAATGGACTTGGTCTGAAGTACAGGCCTGTTGCCTACGAAACCACGCACCGCTAATCCGCTTGACGCCAAGGCCTTTTTCAGGCCCCCGGCAGGAGCGAGTTCGGGCGCGAAATGCCGCACTTGGCAGGACGAAGTGTTGGCTACCAAAACACAAATTGCATTGAAGCAAGCTGATCTAGAGGTCGTGAGATGAGTAAAAAGCGTTACCCCAGACTGTTTGGCATATTGCCCTTTTTAGGCATGCTTTTACTCAGTGGGTGCAACTGGACCCTGCTCGACCCGAAGGGACAGGTCGGCATTGAGCAGAAGAACCTGATCCTGATCGCCACCGGCCTCATGCTGCTGGTGGTCGTGCCCGTGATCATCATGACGCTGGTGTTCGCCTGGAAGTATCGTGCTTCCAACAAGGCTGCCACCTACACCCCTGACTGGTCGCACTCGACCAAGATCGAAGCCGCGGTGTGGATCATCCCGATCCTGATCATCATCGCCCTGGGTTATGTCACCTACCACTCCACGCACAAGCTGGACCCGTACCGTCCACTGGATTCGGACGTCAAGCCGATCCAGATCGACGTGGTCGCGCTGGACTGGAAATGGCTGTTCATCTACCCGGAACAGGGCATTGCCACGGTCAACAAGATCAACTTCCCGGCCAACACCCCGGTGAACTTCCGCGTCACCTCGGACGCCGTGATGAACTCGTTCTTCATCCCGGGCCTGGGCGGCCAGATCTACGCCATGGCGGGCATGACCACCAAACTGCACCTGATCGCCAACGAAAACGGTGTGTTTGACGGCATCAGCGCCAACTACAGCGGTGCTGGTTTCACCGGCATGAAATTCAAGGCAACTGCTACCTCCCAGGAAGACTTCGACAAGTGGGTCGCCGAAGTGAAGCAGTCGCCGCTGAAACTGGGCAAAGCCGAGTATGAAGCTCTGGCCAAGCCTAGCGAATACAACCCAGTCGCGCTGTACAGCGAGGCGCCAGCGGAGCTGTTCCAGACCATCGTCGACAAGTACGAAGGCATGAACCGCGGCAAGCCGGTCCACGAAGAAGCAGGCAGCAAAGATCTGGCCACTACCACGGGTGTGGAATCGAGTACGCAACCAGCTGCCGGTGCAGAGGAGTAAGAGATGTTCGGTAAATTAACCCTGGAGGCGATACCCTATCACGAGCCGATAGTCATGGTGACGCTTGCCATGATTGCGCTCGGCGGTATCGCTGTCGTCGGCCTCGTTACGTATTTCCGCAAGTGGACCTACTTGTGGACTGAGTGGCTGACCACCGTCGACCACAAGAAAATCGGGGTGATGTACATCATCGTCGCGATGATCATGCTGCTGCGTGGCTTTGCCGACGCCATCATGATGCGTACCCAGCTGGCTGCCGCTACCGGTGGCTCCGAAGGCTATCTGCCGCCTGAACACTATGACCAGATCTTCACCGCTCACGGTGTGATCATGATCATCTTCATGGCGATGCCGTTCTTCACCGGCCTGATGAACCTTGCTGTTCCTCTGCAGATCGGTGCACGTGACGTTGCCTTCCCGTTCCTGAACTCCCTGAGCTTCTACCTGCTGCTGGCAGGCGTGCTGCTGGTCAACATCTCGCTGGGTGTTGGTGAATTCGCCAAGACCGGCTGGGTTGCCTATCCGCCGCTTGCGGGTATCCAGTACAGCCCTGGGGTAGGTGTCGACTACTATATCTGGGCGCTACAGCTATCCGGATTGGGTACGACACTGACCGGCGTGAACTTCCTCGTCACTGTGATGAAGATGCGCGCCCCTGGCATGAAACTGATGGACATGCCGATCTTCACCTGGACCTGCACCTGGGCCAACGTGCTGATCGTCGCTTCCTTCCCGATCCTGACCGCCGCACTCGCCCTGCTGACTGTTGACCGTTATCTGGACTTCCACATCTTCACCAACGAGCTTGGTGGGAACCCGATGATGTACGTCAACCTGTTCTGGGCATGGGGTCACCCTGAGGTTTACATCCTGATCCTGCCGGCCTTCGGCGTGTTCTCGGAAGTGACTTCGACGTTCTCCAGCAAACGCCTGTTCGGCCACCACGCGATGATCTACGCATCGGGTGCCATTGCGATCCTGGGCTTTGCGGTATGGCTGCACCACTTCTTCACCATGGGTGCCGGCGCCAGCGTCAACACCTTCTTCGGCCTGGCGACGATGCTGATCTCCATCCCGACCGGTGTGAAGCTGTTCAACTGGCTGTTCACCATGTACCAAGGCCGTGTGCGCTTCACCGCACCGATGCTCTGGACCCTGGGCTTCATGGTCACCTTCTCCATTGGTGGCATGACCGGCGTACTGCTGGCCGTTCCGGGTGCTGACTTCGTGCTGCACAACAGCCTGTTCGTTATCGCTCACTTCCACAACGTGATCATCGGTGGTGCGGTATTCGGCTACATTGCCGGCTTCGCCTTCTGGTTCCCGAAAGCCTTCGGCTTCACCCTGAACGAGAAGTGGGGCAAAGCTGCCTTCTGGTTCTGGCTGTCGGGCTTCTACGTTGCGTTCATGCCGCTGTACGCCCTGGGCTTCATGGGCATGACCCGTCGTCTGAACCACTCCGACAACCCACTGTGGGAACCCTACCTGTACGTAGCCGTTGTCGGCGCCGTGCTGATCCTGTTCGGTATCGCTTGCCAGCTGATCCAGATCGTCGTTTCGGTTCGCGATCGCAACCAGAACCTCGATGTGACCGGCGACCCATGGGGCGGCCGTACTCTGGAATGGTCCACTTCGTCGCCACCTCCGTTCTACAACTTCGCTCACATGCCTGAGAAAGTGGGTCTGGACGCCTGGCACGAAGCCAAGGAAGCCGGTGTTGCGTACAAGGCTCCGGCCAAGTACGAAGCGATCCACATGCCGAGCAACACCTCCACCGGTCTGTTCATGGGTCTGTTCCTGACCGTGTTCGGCTTCGCCTTCATCTGGCACATCTGGTGGCTGGTGGGCGCAAGCCTGGTGGCAACCATCGCAGTCTTCGTTCGCCACGCTGCACGTGACGACCAGGGCTTCATGGTTCCGGCCGAAGAAGTGGCGCGCATCGAAGGCGAGCGCATGAAAGCGCTGGCCCAAGCAGGTGCTCTGCCTGCCGGCGCACGTGTCGAATCGTTTGAGCGGGTGTAATCAATGTCCAGTCAAGTAATGCACGGTGATGCACATGGTCACGACCATGGGCACGATGATCACCACCACGACTCGGGCCAGATGACCGTACTGGGTTTCTGGCTGTACCTGATGACCGACTGCATCCTGTTTGCGTCGCTCTTCGCCACCTACGCGGTGCTGTCCGGCAGTTTTGCCGGCGGCCCGTCGGGTCACGACATCTTCCAGCTCGACTTCGTGCTGGTTGAAACCGCGTTCCTGCTGCTGTCCTCGATCACCTTCGGCTTCGCCATGCTGAAGATGTTCGCCGGCAACAAGGCAGGTGTACTGGGCTGGTTGGCTGTGACCTTCCTGTTCGGTGCCGGCTTCATCGCGATGGAAATCTATGAATTCCATCACCTGATCGCCGAGGGCTTCGGCCCGCAGCGCAGTGGCTTCCTGTCGGCGTTCTTCGCCTTGGTAGGTACCCACGGTCTGCACGTGACTGCCGGTCTGATCTGGATGGCTATCATGATGTATCAGATCAACAAGCACGGCATCACGCCGACCGCCAAGACCCGCATGAGCTGCCTGAGCCTGTTCTGGCACTTCCTGGACGTGGTCTGGATCTGCGTATTCACCGTCGTTTACCTGTTGGGAGTTATCTAATGGCTAACGCACACGACGTCCATCACGAAGGCAGCCACGGCAGCGTCAAGTCGTACATGATCGGTTTCGTACTGTCGATCATCCTGACCGCTATCCCGTTTGGCCTGGTGATGTACCCGAGCCTGCCGAAGAACCTGACCGTCCTGATCGTGGTGGCCATGGCCGTCATTCAGGTGGTAGTACACCTCGTGTACTTCCTGCACATGGACCGCTCGAAAGAGCAGCGCTCCAATGTGTCGACGTTCCTGTTCACCGTCATGGTTATCGCTCTGCTGGTCGGCCTGTCGCTGTGGATCATGTTCAGCATCCACTTCGAAATGATGGCCAAGTGAGGTAAGACTGCATGTCCGTAAAGCACTTTATCCAAATCACCAAACCGGGGATCATTTTCGGTAACGTGCTTTCCGTGGCAGGCGGCTTCTTCCTTGCCTCGAAGGGCCAAGTGGACTTCGCCCTGTTCCTGGCGGTGGTAATCGGTACTTCCCTGGTGGTTGCCTCGGGATGCGTGTTCAACAACTGCATCGACCGTGACATCGACCACAAGATGGAACGCACCAAGAACCGCGTCATGGTGCAGGGCGGCATGTCGCTGCCCCTCGCGCTGGCTTACGCCACCCTGCTTGGGGTGGTCGGCTTTGGCATGCTGTATGTCCAGGCCAACCCGCTGGCGGCGTTCTGCGCCCTGGTCGGCTTTGTGGTCTACGTTGGCTTCTACAGCCTGTGGCTCAAACGCAAATCGGTGCACGGCACCTTGGTCGGCAGCCTGTCCGGTGCCATGCCTCCGGTGATCGGCTACTGCGCCGTCAGCAACAGCTTCGACCTGGCTGCGGTGACCCTGCTGGTGATGTTCAGCCTGTGGCAGATGCCGCACAGCTTCGCCATCGCGATCTTCCGCTTCAAGGACTACAGCGCTGCCAACATCCCGGTTCTGCCGGTGCAGCGCGGTATCCTGGCTGCGAAAAAGCAGATCGTGCTGTACGTGCTGGCGTTCGTCCTGGCCACCTTGATGCTGACCCTTGGCGGTTACGCAGGCCTGGGTTACCTGGCCGTCGCGGCTGCCATGGGCCTGTACTGGCTGTACATGGCCTGGGGCGGCTACAAGGCCGAGGACGACAGCAAGTGGGCGCGCAAAGTGTTTGGCTTCTCCATCCTTCTCGTGACCGCCTTGAGCGTAATGATGGGGGTGGACAGCCAGACTGCCGCCGATGTGCTGATGACCTACGCACGCTGATCGAGCAAGCGCTTCATTAAAAAACCCGGCCTTGAGTGCCGGGTTTTTTTTCCCTGGTGGGTCTGTATTCCTGCTGATATGACCCCCATGCCCAACCCTATTTTCGCACCTCGACAACATGACGAGGTGCGAAGTGATGGGCGTTTTTACCGTGTATTTTTCGGGGACTGGATCGAACCGGGCAGATGATCACAACCCGCTGTACTGGGAGGGCGAACTGATCGCCACCTTGGCCGATAGCGACCAGGGCAAGCGTTTCATCGACTGGATCGCGATCGACGGGCCAGGCTCTGGCAATCATCAGCATGAGCGTCTTTTCGTGCAGGACCAAGACCACTACGAAGTGTTCGGTACCGCGTTCGGATCGGGGTGGGACGAGAACGTGCAGCATGCGCTCAACGTGATCAAGGGGCACAGTGACTGGCGAGGGGACTTGAGTGCCGAGGGTGAATTCGAACGGATCGAGGGCGAGCCTGCGGGCGTTGATGGGCAGCGCGCACGCAACTCCTGGATGTGGCAGCGCTTCGATCACAGCAATCGAAAGATCACGCTGCAGGAGTTGGAGGAGCAACTGATCAAGGAGTACCGTAAGCCGCTGATTCCGGACACGGTCAATTTGGTCGGCTGGAGCCGGGGCGCGATCTGCTGTCATATGCTGGCCAACGCCATGGCAAAAGACCCACTGCTCAGTGCCGTCAAAGTGAATATATTCGCGGTCGATCCGGTCCCCGGGCCTTTTAATCTCTCGCCGGAACGCTACAAACTGCAGAGCAACGTGGCAGAGTACGTAGGGTTTTATGCCCGCGACGAGCGCTCGATGGGGTTCGCTGCGGTGATCCCGTTCACCGAACCAGGCACCCAGATCAGCGTCTGGCCACTGCCGGGGCGCCATGCCACGCTGGTCGGCAATGCTTCGCTCGATGGCGTTAGCGAGCCCGGTACTCTCAAAGAGCCGGGGCGCATCGTAAGGTTTCATGCAGCGGATTTCCTGGGGCGCTGGGGGACGGTGCTGAACCCCGCCTTGAAGCTGGATCAGGAACTGCTCGATGGCTGGTATGTGAAGGTGGCAGAGGACGACGCCCAGTACCTGGCCATGCGTAAGCACTCCTACACAGTGTTCACCGAGGAAAAAGACGGCCAACGGTGGGTTTACCACGGCGATCAGGCGGTGGCCTATGACACGGTCAATGGAGAACCTTTCAACCCGTCGGAAGGGTTGAACCTGAAACTCTGGAAAAAACACGCCGAGGCTGATGAGGCCTGACCCGCCACGGCCTGGTGAACCCAGGCCTTTACACTGGGCGGCCGATGAGATTATCTTCGTCGTCGGTCGCCGCAGCGGCCAGCGTCGCTCGGACGGTTCCGGGCGCTTACGTCTTCAGAGGAAACCATGGCCAACCCTGGTTCGCCGCGCCGTTTCGCGCGCATTGATCGTCTCCCGCCTTACGTCTTCAACATCACTGCCGAACTCAAGATGGCTGCTCGCCGCCGTGGCGAGGACATCATCGACCTGAGCATGGGTAACCCCGACGGCGCCACGCCGCCGCACATCGTCGAGAAGCTGGTGCAAGTGGCCCAGCGCGAAGACACCCATGGCTATTCCACCTCTCGCGGCATCCCGCGCCTGCGCCGTGCCATCTCGCGCTGGTACCAGGAGCGCTACGAGGTCGATATCGACCCGGAAAGCGAAGCCATCGTGACCATTGGCTCGAAGGAAGGCCTGGCGCACCTGATGCTCGCCACCCTCGACCAGGGCGACACGGTGCTGGTGCCCAACCCCAGCTACCCCATTCACATCTACGGTGCAGTAATTGCCGGTGCCCAGGTGCGCTCGGTGCCGCTGGTGCCGGGCGTGGACTTTTTCAACGAGTTGGAACGGGCCATACGCGAGTCCATCCCCAAGCCGAAGATGATGATCCTGGGCTTCCCTTCCAACCCTACCGCCCAATGCGTCGAGCTGGATTTCTTCGAGCGCGTGGTGGCGCTTGCCAAGCAGTACGATGTGCTGGTGGTGCACGACCTGGCCTATGCCGACATCGTCTACGACGGCTGGAAAGCACCGTCGATTCTGCAGGTGCCGGGGGCCAAGGACATTGCGGTTGAGTTCTTCACCCTGTCCAAGAGCTACAACATGGCCGGCTGGCGCATCGGCTTCATGGTCGGCAACCCCGAGCTGGTCAATGCCCTGGCGCGCATCAAGAGCTACCACGACTACGGCACCTTTACCCCATTGCAAGTGGCGGCCATCGCGGCGCTGGAAGGTGATCAGCAGTGTGTGCGCGATATCGCCGAGCAGTACCGCCAGCGCCGCAACGTGCTGGTCAAGGGTTTGCACGAACTGGGCTGGATGGTCGAGAACCCCAAGGCGTCGATGTATGTCTGGGCGAAAATCCCCGAGGCCTACGCCCACCTGGGGTCGCTGGAGTTTGCCAAGAAGCTGCTGGCCGAGGCCAAGGTTTGCGTGTCGCCGGGCATTGGCTTTGGTGAATATGGCGATGACCATGTGCGTTTTGCCCTGATCGAGAACCAGGACCGCATCCGCCAGGCGATCCGCGGCATTCGCCAGATGTTCCGCGCAGACGCAAACCGCGAGGGGTAAGCGGCAAGCAGTAAAGGACTAGGTCTGTACCTGGCTTCCAAGCGCAGACAAATCTCCTGGTGGCGAGCGGGCTCGCCCCGCGTTGGGCTGCGAAGCAGCCCCAAAACCCATCACCATCAAGGGCTCCGACCTGCAGGCCCTTTGCAGAGAATAACCCTCGGGGCTGCCCTGCAGCCCAACGCGGGGCAAGCCCGCTCACCACAAACCTAGGCAGGGAAGGGAGGTGGATGTCCACTTGCCGCTTGCTGCTCCAAGCTCAAGGCCGCGACCAGCGGCCGTCTTTTTTTCATCATCCCTCTGTTCAGCCGGCCGCGGCTGGATTACAAATAGCGGCGCGGGCGCTAGCCCCAATAACAACAACCTCCCCCTCCCTGGTCATCATGTCCGAACAGAACCCTTGCCTTACCTGCGGCGCCTGCTGCGGCTACTTTCGTGTGTCTTTCTTCTGGGGTGAATGCCAGTCGGCGGGTGGCGTTGTGCCTGACGACCTGGTGGTGCAGATCAACCCGTCACGGGTCGCGATGATCGGGACCGACGCCAAGCCTTGCCGTTGCGTAAGCCTGGGCGGCGAAATCGGCACGCAGGTGGCGTGCACCATCTATGAACAGCGCTCAAGCCCGTGCCGCGAGTTCGAAGCCTCCTGGGAGCATGGCCAGCACAACCCAAGCTGTGACGACGCCCGGGCCGCCTATGGGCTGCCGCCGCTGACCCCGCCGGGGGCCAACGAGCCGCACTGGCCGGATGACGGCGCCCAGGTGGCGTGAGCGCACGGCGCGCCAACCATTGGCGGGCCAATTAACGGCGGCAAATGCGTCAGGTTCTGGCGTATTGCCATGACCGCTCGTCGGCTCAAGAACCGGCGCTTCTGCCTTGTAACCCATGAACCACGTGGTACTTCGAGAAAGTATTAACACCATTTGACCGGCCCCTTCTGCGTGCTGCGCGCCAAGTAGCAGCTACAAATTTCTTCAAAGGAATTTGTTAGTTGGGTCAGGTATTCAGTCGTCGCCCATGCAGCCGCTGCACCGGTCACACAGACTGCCGCCTGATCCACGAAGAAGGAGCTTGCCGTGGATCGTTCTGTCGCTGCCCGTTTGCCTGCGCGCCTCTCTCGCTTGTCGTTCGCTGTGAGCCTGGCGACCGGGGCCTTGTTTGCAAGCCTTGCAATCGAGCACGCCGAAGCGGCCTGTACGCCCGCATTCCCAGGCGCCGGGGCTTCTGTGTCCTGCAGCGGCCAGGCCTCGCTGCTGGGCGGCACCAACAGCTTTTCCAGCAGCGCCAACAACCTCAACGTCACCGTGGTCGGCGGCACCACCATTGGCGCGCCGCTGCTGGGTGCGGGCATGAGCCTGACCGGCAACAACATCACCTTCACCAACAACGGCCTGATCGACCCCTCGGTGCTGGGCCTGATCGGTGGGCTGACCACCGGCACCATCATCGGCAACACCAGCAACGCCAGCACGGTAGTGATCAACAACAACGCCAGTGGCGTGCTCAAGGGCACCGGCGGGCTGCTCAGTGCCAACCTGCTCAACCTCAACGGCATGGCCCTGGATGTGCGTAACGGCGCAGGCGGCACCACGGTCATCAACAACGCCGGCACCATCGGCTCTGACGCGCTGGCCAGCGCCAGTGTACTGACCCAGGATATTCCAGTGATCGCCGTGCAAGGTGGCGGCTCGGTCAACATGACCAACACCGGCAGCATTGTCGGGCGGGCAGCCTTCCAGGCGGCAAACAGTGGCGGCAACACCTTCACCAACGCCGGCAGCATCACCGGCAGCCTGTCGATGGGCGCCAACAGCACCAACCGCTTCAACGCCATCACGGGTTCCAGTGTCAGCGCAGGGGGTGGTGTCGGCGTGGAACTGCTGGTCAGCAGCAACCCCAACCTGGCCTTTGCAGCGGCCGGCGTAATCGACGGCGGCGCCGGTGGCACCAATACCCTGGCCCTGCAAAACGCCATTGGCGGCGGCAGCGGAACCACCGGCACCGGCAGCATCAACGCCGCCAACTACATCAACTTCAACCGGCTGATCGTCGACAGCGGCACCTGGAGCCTGATTGGCCAGGTGCTCGGCAGCAACAGCCAGACCACCCTCAACGGCGGCGTGCTCAACTTCGACAACGCCGCAGCCTTCGGTAGCGGCAGCATCATCGCCAACGGCGGCAGCCTGTTGGCCAGTGCTGCCAACCTGAGCCTGGTTAACGCCATCACCTTGGGCGGTGCGCTGACCACAGGCGGCGCCAACGCCATGGCGCTCAATGGCGTGGTGTCTGGTACGGGCTCGCTTATCAAGACCGGCATCGGTGTGCTCAACCTCGGCGCCAGCAATACCTACAGCGGCGGCACCACCCTGGCCGGCGGCGGCCTCAACCTGGGCAGCGCGGCTTCGCTGGGCAGCGGGGCTTTGAACGTGACCGGCGCCGCCACGCTGCAGGGCAGCGTGCCACTGGTGCTGAGCAATGCCGTCACCCTTAACGCAGCGCTGACCTTGCCTGGCAGCAACGCGCTGGGCCTGGGTGGGGTGGTTAGCGGCACTGGCTCGCTGATCAAAAGCGGCAGCGGCAACCTGACCCTCAGTGGCGCCAACACTTACACAGGTGGTACCAGCCTGAATGCCGGCACGCTGATCGTCGGCAATAATGCAGCACTGGGCACCGGGGCGCTGAGCCTGGGCGCCAACGCAAGCCTGGATGCCAGCACCGCCGTAAGCCTGGCCAACGCCATCAGCCTGGCCGGCAACACCTTGACCCTCCCAGGCACCAGCGCCATGACCCTGGGTGGGGTGATCAGTGGCGCCGGCGGCCTGGTCAAGAATGGCGCTGCCGGCCTGACGCTGAACGCCAGCAATACCTTCAGCGGCGGCACCTTGCTCAACGCCGGCACACTTACCGTGGGCAACAGTGCAGCGCTGGGCACGGGCGCGCTGACCCTGGGTGGCAACGCCAGCCTCGATGCCAACACCACCGTCAACCTGGGCAACGCGGTCAGCCTTGGCAGCAACACCCTGACCCTGCCAGGCAGCGCCGCTACCACCTTGAGCGGTGTGATCAGCGGCACGGGCGCGCTGACCAAGAACGGCGGCAGCACCCTGACCCTGAGCGGCGCCAACACCTTCAGTGGTGGCTTGAGCCTCAATGCCGGCACCCTGACCCTGGCCAGCGCTGCGGCCCTCGGCACCGGGGCGCTGAATGTCGGGGGCGCCGCGACCCTGGGCAACAGCGCAACGATGACCCTGGCCAACGCAGTCAACCTCAACGCCAACCTGACCCTGCCCGGTGCCAACGGCATGGTCCTGGCCGGCAACATCAGTGGCACCGGCGGGCTGATCAAGAACGGCAGCGGCGCCCTGACCCTGAGCGGCAACAACACCCAGACCGGCGCCACCGCGCTGAACGTCGGCACGTTGATCATCGGCAGCAATACCGGCCTTGGCAGCGGTGCGCTGAACGCCGCTGCCGGCACCACCCTGGACACCAGCGCAGCCAACCTCAACCTGGCCAACCAGTTGAACCTCGCCGGCAGCCTGATCCTGCCCGGCAGCAACAACCTCACCCTAAGCGGCGTGATTGCCGGCGCCGGCGGCCTGACCAAGAACGGCAACACCACCCTGACCTTGACCGCTGCCAACACCAATACCGGCGCCACCAACCTCAACGCCGGCAGCCTGGTGCTGGGCAACAATGCAGCCCTGGGCAGCGGCGCGCTGATTGCAGCCGGCGGCACCAGCCTTGACGCCAGCACGGCGGTCAACGTGGGCAATGCGCTGACCCTTGGTGGTGCACTGACACTCGGCGGCAGCGCCAACCTTGGCCTGGGCGGGGTGATCGGCGGCAGCGGCTCGCTGATCAAGAACGGCAGCGCCGGGCTCAGCCTCAGCGGCAACAACACCTACAGCGGCGGTACCACCCTCAACGCTGGCACCGTGACAGTGGGCAGCAACACCGCCCTGGGCAGCGGCGCGCTGACCCTCGGTGGCAGCGCCAGCCTCGATGCCAGCACCGCCGTAGCCCTGGGCAACGCCGTCAACCTTGGCGCCAACAGCCTCAACCTGCTCGGCAGCAACGCCACCACCCTTGCTGGCGTGATCAGCGGCACAGGTGGCCTGGTCAAGAGCGGCAGTGCCGGCCTGACCCTGAGCGGCAACAATACCTACAGCGGCGGCACCAGCCTCAATGCAGGCACCCTCACCGTCGGCAGCAACACCGCCTTGGGCACCGGCGCGCTGGCCCTGGGCGGCAACGCCAACCTGGATGCCAGTGCTGTGGTCAGCCTGGCCAACGCCGTCAACCTCGCCAGCAACACCCTGACCCTGCTGGGCAGCAGCGCCACGACCCTGGGCGGTGTGATCAGCGGCAGCGGTGGCCTGGTCAAGAACGGCAGCGCCAGCCTGACGCTGAACGGCACCAACACCTACAGCGGTGGTACTACGCTGAATGCCGGCACGCTGATCGTTGGCAACAACGGCGCTTTAGGTACCGGTGCGCTGGCACTGGGCGGCAACGCCAGCCTGGATGCGAGCAGTGCAGTCACCCTGGCCAACCTCGTCGACCTCGGTGCCAACACCCTCAATGTGCTCGGCACCAGCGCCACCACGCTGGGCGGCGTAATCAGCGGTAGCGGCGGTTTGATCAAAAGCGGCAGCGCCAGCCTGACCCTGAACGGCAACAACACCTACAGCGGCGGTACCACGCTCAACGCGGGCACGCTGCTCGTTGGCAACAACGCCGCCTTGGGCACGGGCGCGCTGACCTTGGGCGGCAACGCTAGCCTGGATGCCAGCACTGCGGTCAACCTGGCCAACGCGGTCAACCTCGGCGCCAACAGCCTCAACTTGCTCGGCAGCAATGCCACCACCCTGGCGGGTGTAATCACTGGCAGCGGGACCTTGGTCAAGAACGGCAGCGCCAGCCTGACGCTGAACGGCGCCAACACCTACAGCGGTGGTACCACGCTCAATGCCGGCACCCTGATCGTCGGCAATAACGCTGCGTTGGGCAGCGGCGCGCTGACCCTGGGCGGCAACGCCAGCCTGGATGCCAGCACGGCGGTCATCCTGGCCAATGCCGTCAACCTCGGCAGCAATACGCTGACCTTGCCAGGCAGCTCGGCAACCACCTTGGGCGGCGTGATCAGCGGCAGCGGGGGCCTGGTCAAGAACGGCAGCAGCAACCTGACCCTGGGCGCCAGCAACACCTACAGCGGCGGCCTGACCCTGAACGCCGGCACCCTGACCTTGGCCAATGCCGCAGCCCTGGGCACCGGTGCGTTGACTGTCGGCGGTGCCTCGACCCTGGCCAACAGCGTTGCGATGAGCGTCGCCAATGCTGTGAACCTTGGCGCCAACCTGACCCTCGCCGGCGCCAACGACCTGACCCTTGCCGGCAACCTCAGCGGCACTGGCGAGCTGATCAAGAACGGCAGCGCCGCGCTCACCCTCAGCGGCGCCAACACCCAAAGCGGCAGCACCACGTTGAATGCCGGCACGCTGATCCTGGGTAGCAACACTGCGCTGGGAAGCGGCGTTTTGAACGCTGGCGCCAACACCCGCCTGGACAGCAGCATCGCCGGTCTGAACATCGCCAACAACCTCAACCTGGGCGGCACCCTGAACCTGGTGGGCAGCAACGACCTGGCGCTGAGCGGGGTGATCGCGGGCATAGGCGGGCTGAGCAAGGACGGCAATGCCACCTTGACCCTCAACGGTGCCAACACCTACTTCGGTAACACCAACCTCAACGCCGGCACCCTGGTGCTCGGCAATGCCGCAGCCCTCGGTGCGGGCGCACTGAACGCCGCCGCCGGCACCCACCTGGACGCCAACACCGCGCTCACCGTGGGCAATGCGCTGAACCTGGGCGGCGCGGTGACCGTCGATGGCAGTGCCGATCTCGGCCTGAGCGGCTTGGTCGCAGGCGCAGGCAGCCTGATCAAGAACGGCGCCAGCACCCTTACCTTGAGCAATGCCAATACCTACCTGGGCGGCACCACCCTCAACGCCGGGGCACTGGTGCTTGGCAACGCAGGCTCGCTCGGCAGCGGCAAACTCACCGTGGCCGGCGCCGGTAGCCTGGACACCACCACTGCGCTCAATCTGGGCAACGCCATCACTCTCAACGATGACCTGACCCTGGCTGGCAGCCAGGCCCTGACCCTTGGCGGCCTGATCGACGGCAGCGGCGGCCTGGTCAAGAACGGCAACAGCACCCTCACGCTCACCAACAACAATACCTACAGCGGCGGCACCACGCTCAACGGCGGCGGGCTGATACTGGGCAACGGCAGCGCAATCGGCAGCGGCGCGCTGAATGTAGCCGCCAACGCGAGCCTGGACACCAGCGATGTGTTCGGCCTGGGCAACGCGATCAACCTGGGCGCCGACCTGACCTTGGTGGGCAGCAGCAACCTGGCCCTGAATGGCACCATCAGCGGCGCCGGGCAGTTGATCAAGAACGGCGCGGCCACCGTCACAATCAATGGCACCAACAGCTACAGCGGCGGCACCACGGTCAACGCCGGCGGGCTGGTTGTCGGCAACGACAGCGCCCTGGGCAGCGGCGCCCTGACCATTGCCGGTGCCGCCAGCCTGGACAACAGCGCAATCGTCGACCTGGGCAACGCGGTAGTGCTGGGCAATGACCTGACCCTCGGCGGCAGCAACGACCTGACCCTGAGCGGGTCCATCAGCGGCGCCGGCGGGCTGATCAAGAACGGCCTGGCCGACCTCACCCTGAGCGGCAACAACAGCTTCACCGGGGCGATTGACCTTGCCAGCGGCAGCCTGACCACCATTGGCAGCAACGCCTTGGGCAATGCCTCATCGCTGAATGTCGGCGCAGGCGCCAGCCTGAACCTGGGCAATAGCGCCAGCGTCGGCGGCCTGAGCGGCGGCGGGGGTGTCAACCTGGGGGCGGGCAGCAACCTCAGTGTGGGCAGCAACAACCTCGACAGCCTGTTCAGCGGTGTATTGGCCGGCAGCGGCGGGTTGATCAAAAACGGCAGCGGCAGCCTTGAGCTGTCTGGCACCAGCGCAATCGGCGGCGCAACCACGGTCAACGCCGGCCAGCTCAACGTCAGCGGCGCCCTCGCCACCAGCGGCGTGCAGGTCAACAGCGGCGCGACCCTGACCGGTGTCGGCAGCGTGCTCGGCGCGGTGGACATCGCCAATGGCGGGCATCTGGCGGCCAACAGCGGGGCCACCCTCAACACCGGCAGCCTCACCCTGCACAGCGGCTCGGTCTTCGATGTCGGCCTGGGCAGCCCGGCCACCGGCGGCACCGCGCTGGTCAGCGTCAACGGCAATCTCACCCTCGATGGCACGCTCAATGTGCGTGATATCGGCGGCTTTGGCGTAGGCGTGTATCGCCTGATCGACTACACCGGCACCCTGGTCGACAACGGCCTGAACATCGGCAGCGTGCCCGGCAGCGTCTTGCCTGGTGACCTGCAACTGCAAACCTCGATCGGCACTCAGCTCAACCTGCTGGTGGGCGGTGCAGCGGGCGGTGTGCAGTTCTGGGATGGCAACAGCACCATCGCCAACGGCGCCATCAATGGCGGCGCCGGCACCTGGAGCGCCGGCAGCACCAACTGGACCAACGTCGGCGGTACCCTCAACAGCGCTTGGGGCGATACCTTCGCGGTGTTCCAGAATACCGGCGGCGATGTGACCGTGGTCGGCACCCAGGCGGCCACCGGCCTGCAATTCATGAACAATGGCTACCGCCTGGTGGGCAGCGGCGGTCTGACGCTGATGAACGGCAGCAACGGCGCCTTCGCCGTGCGCGTCGACCCGAACGTTACCGCCACCATTGACGTCGGCCTGTCTGGCGCCGGTACCCTCGGCAAGCTCGACACCGGTACGCTGATCCTCAACGGCGCCAATACCTACACCGGCGGCACCGCGCTGCAAGGCGGCACCTTGATCGTGGGCAGCAATACCGCCCTCGGCACCGGCCAGGTGAATGCGGCGGCCAACACCACCCTGGACAGCAACACCGCCGTCACCTTGGGCAATACCTTTGCCCTGGCCGGCCCGCTGACCATCGGCGGCACTGCCGACCTGGGCCTGAGCGGCATCGTTGCGGGCGCCGGCAGCCTGATCAAGAACGGCGCGGCCAACCTGACCTTGAGCAATGCCAACACCTACGCAGGTGGCACCGTGCTCAACGCCGGCACCATCACCCTGGGCAACGCGCAGGCACTGGGCAGCGGCGCGCTGACCGTCAATGGCGGCAACCTCGGCAGCACCGGCAATTTCACCCTGGCCAACGCCATCGCGCTCAACGCCGACCTGGGCGTGAACGGCAGCAACAACCTCACGTTCAATGGCGTACTCAGTGGCAACGGTGGCCTGGACAAGGCCGGCAGCGGCACCCTGACCCTCAACGGCACCAATACCTACCAAGGCGCAACCACCCTCAGCGGCGGCACGCTGATTCTGGGCAACAACGCAGCGCTCGGCACCGGCACCCTGCAAGCGCAGGACGGCACATTGGGCAGCAGCGTTGACCTGACGTTGGGCAACCAGATCGACCTGCTCGGCAGCCTGACCCTGGCTGGCGCCCAGAACATGGTGCTCAACGGTGCCATTGGCGGCAGCGGCGAACTGGTCAAGACCGGCCCCGGCGTGCTGGCGCTAAACGGCAACAACACCTACCAGGGCGATACCCGGCTCAATGCCGGCACTCTGCTGCTGGGTAGCGACACCGCGCTCGGTACCAGCATCCTCAGCGCAGCGGCTGGCACCACGCTGGACAGCAGCACTGACGTGAGCCTGGCCAATGCCGTGAACATCACCGGCAGCGTGACCGTCGCCGGCAGCAATGGCCTGAACCTGGGCGGCGTGGTCAGTGGCGCAGGCGCACTTGTCAAAAATGGCACCAGCAACCTCACCCTGGCCGGCGCCAACACCTACGCAGGCGGCACCGTGCTCAATGCCGGCACGCTGACCCTTGGCAACAACCTTGCACTGGGTACGGGCGCGCTGACCGTCGCCAACGCGGCGAACCTTGCCACCAGCACCACGCTGAACAACGTCACCAACCAGTTGTTGCTGAACGGCGACCTGACCCTGGCGGGTAATAACGATCTCGCCCTCAACGGCGTGATCAGCGGCCCGGAAGGGCTGATCAAGACCGGCACCGGCAACCTGACCTTGGGCGCCGCCAACAGCTATGCCGGCGGCACGACCCTCGCTGCCGGCACGCTCACCTTGGGCAATGACAGCGCCCTTGGCAGCGGCAGCCTTGCGGTCACCGGCAACAGTACCTTGGGCAGCCTGGGCGTGTTGCAGGTGGGCAATGCCATCACCCTCGGCAACGCCGCCACGCTGGGCGTCGAAAATGCCCAGAGCCTCACCCTCAATGGCGTGATCAGTGGGCTTGGCGCGTTGGACAAACGGGGCACTGGCGAGCTGATCCTCAACGCTGGCAACAGCTACAGCGGCGGCACCACGCTGCAGGCCGGCAGCCTGCTGCTGGGTAATGCCAGTGCGCTTGGCGGCGGCGCGCTCACTGTCACCGGCGCTGGCGCCCTTGACGCAAGCCAGGCTATGACCTTGGGCAATGCCATCAACCTGAGCGGCGCCGACCTTACCCTTGGCAACAGCTACGCGCTGACCCTCAACGGGGCGATCGCCGGCACTGGCGGCCTGATCAAGGATGGCAACGCCACGCTGACCCTCGGCGCGGCCAACACCTACAGCGGCGGCACCACCCTCAACGCCGGCACCCTACTGGTCGGCAACAATGCCGCATTGGGGCAGGGCGGGCTGACCGTCGCTGGCGCCTCCACCCTTGGCAGCAGCGGCGCAACCGCACTGGCCAACGATGTCGTGCTCAACGCCGGGCTGACCGTCGCAGGCAGCAACGACCTGACCCTGGCCGGCACCCTCGCCGGCACTGGCAGCCTGAGCAAAACCGGCAACGGCACCTTGACCCTGAACGGCAGCAACACCTATCAGGGCGGCACCGAGCTTGCCGCCGGCACCCTGGTGCTGGGCAACAGCGCCGCACTGGGCGGCGCGGGCCTGAGTGTCACAGGCGATGCAACACTGCGTAACAGCGCGGCAATGGTGCTGGCCAATAGCGTGGATGTGGCCGCCGGCACCCGCCTGACGTTGAACACCCTCAACGCCCTGACCCTCGCTGGCGATATCAGCGGCAGCGGCAGCTTGATCAAGACCGGCACTGCCGATGCGCTGCTGATCGGCAGCAAGAGCCTGGCCGGTGATGTCGATATCGCCGCAGGTTCGCTGACCCTGCAAGGCGCCGGGGTGCTGGACAACGTCTCCGGGGTGAACGTCGGCAGCGCCGGCACCCTGAACCTCAATGGCGATGCGAACCTGGCCAGCCTCACCGGCAGCGGCAGCACGGTAATCGGCAACAGTGCCACCTTGAGCGTTGGCAGCAACGGCGCCGACAGCCTCTTCGCGGGCGCCTTCAGCGGCGCGGGCAACCTGGCCAAGGTCGGCACCGGCACCTTGACCCTGAGCGGCATCAGCAGCCTGCTGGGTAACAGCCAGGTCAACGCCGGCACGCTCAAAGTCGATGGCAGCCTGACCAGTGCCGGCCTCACGGTCGGCAATAGCGCCAGCCTCAGCGGCAGCGGTTACGTCGGTGGCCCAGTGATCATCGGCAGCGGTGGCCATCTGGTGGGCACCAGCAACAACACCCTTGGCCTCGGTGCGCTGGTGCTCGACAGCGGCGCCATCGTCGATGTCGGCCTGGCCGCGCCCTCCACCGGGGGCAACGCGCTGTTCCGCGTCGATGGCAACCTCACCCTCGACGGCACTCTCAACGTCAGCGATATCGGCGGCTTCGGCAACGGCGTGTATCGGCTGTTTGACTACGGCGGTGCGCTGACCGACAACACCCTGGAATTCGGCAGCCTGCCGGGTGGGGTGAACCTGGGCGACCTCAGCCTGCAAACCGCGATTGCCCACCAGATCAACCTGCTGGTCGGCGCCAGCAGCCAGAGCATCCTGTTCTGGGACGGCAGCCAGACCACCGGCAACGGCCAGGTCAATGGCGGCAGCGGCACCTGGAATGCCGGCAACAGCAACTGGACCGACGTCAACGGCACCACCAATGGTACCTGGGACAGCAGCTTCGCGGTGTTCCAGGGCAGCGCCGGCAACGTCACGGTGGTCGGTGCGCAGAGCGTCAATGGCCTGCAATTCATGACTGACGGCTACCACCTGCTCGGCGGCGCGGGGGGAGCACTCAACCTGGTCAACGGCAGCACTGGCGACACCGCCGTGCGCGTCGACCCAGGCGCCACTGCCACCCTCGATGTGGCCGTCACCGGCACTGGCACCCTGGATAAACTCGACACCGGCACCTTGGTACTCAACGGCAACAACAGCTACACCGGCGGCACCCTGCTCAGCGGCGGTAGCTTGATGGTGGGCAGCAATACCGCGCTGGGCACTGGCACGCTGAGCACCAGCGCTGCGACTACCCTGGACAGCAACAAGGCGGTCACCCTGGGCAACGAACTGGTGCTCGGTGGCCTGCTGAATATCGCAGGCAGCCATAACCTGACCCTCGACGGCGACATCAGCGGCAGCGGCGGCTTGGTCAAGGCCGGCACCGCCAGCCTGGAACTGGCCGGCAACAACAGCTACAGCGGCAATACCGCGCTCAACGCCGGCAGCCTGATCGCAGGTTCCGACACCGCGCTTGGCAGCGGCACGCTGAATGCGGCGGCCAATACCAGCCTGCTCGGCAGCCAGGCCGTGACCTTGGCCAACAACGTCAGCATCGCTGGGCCATTCAACGTGCTCGGCAGCCATGACATCACCCTGGCCGGCACCTTGTCCGGCGCCGGCAGCCTGACCAAAAGCGGCAGTGGCAGCCTGGAACTCGACGGCGCCAACACATACAGCGGCGGCACTGTGCTGCAGGCCGGCACCCTTGTGGTTGGCAATGACGCAGCGCTGGGCACTGGCAGCCTGAGCGTCACCGGCACCGGCAACCTCGATGCCAGCACCGCTACCACTCTGGGCAACGCCATCGCGGTCAGTGGCGTGCTCAACGTGCTCGGCAGCGAAGACCTGACCCTGGCTGGTGCGCTCAGTGGCGCCGGCACGCTCAACAAAAGCGGCCTGGCCGACCTGACGCTGTCGGGCAACAACAGTTTCAGCGGCATCTTCAACCTCAACGCCGGCAGCCTGACCACCCTGGGCACCACCAGCCTGGACACCCTCAGCGCACTCAACGTGGCCAGCGGCGCGGCCCTGAACCTTGCCGGCAACACCACCCTTGGCACCCTTGGTGGCAACGGCAGCGTGCAGATTGGCGCTGGCAACAGCCTGGGCGTGCAAGGCGGCACCTTTGGCGGTGATATCGCAGGCACCGGCACCTTGATCAAACAAGGCACCGGCACCCTGACCCTGACCGGCAACAACAGCCTCACCGGCGTTACCAACGTGGATGGCGGCACCCTGCAAGTGAACGGCAGCCTGGCCAGCAGCACCGTCAATGTCGGCAGTGGCGCAAGCCTTGGCGGCAGCGGCAGCCTGGCGGGCACTGTGCTGGTCGGCAGTGGCGGTGCCCTGGCCGGCAGCAGCGGCAGCACGCTGAACGTCGGCAGCCTGAACCTAGGCAGCGGCTCGGTGTTCAACGCAGCCCTTGGCGCGCCCAACGCCAGCCCCGCGCTGGTCAACGTCACCGACAACCTGACCCTTGGCGGCACCCTCAACGTGACCGACATCGGCGGCTTCGGTGCTGGCGTCTACCGCCTGTTCGACTACGGCGGGGCGCTGACCAACAACGGCATGCAGATCGGCAGCTCACCCGTGCCACTCAGCGACCTGACCTTGCAGACCGCGGTGGCCAACCAGGTCAACCTGGTCGTGGGCGGCAGCAACAACGTGCTGTTCTGGGACGGCAGCCAGACCCTCGCCAACGGCGTGGTGAACGGCGGCAATGGCGTGTGGAACGCCACTGACAGCAACTGGACCGACGCCAACGGCCTGGTCAACAGCGAGTGGAACGATACCTTCGCGGTGTTCCAAGGCGCGGCGGGCACCGTCACCGTTGACGGCAGCCACAACCTCAGCGGCATGCAGTTCGTCACCGACGGCTATGTGCTGCAAGGCGGTATTGACGGCGAACTGCTGAGCACCGGCAGCACCTATGTGCGGGTCGACCCCAGCAAGACAGCCACCCTCAACGTTGCCATCAACGGCACCGGCAGCCTGGTCAAGAACGACACCGGCACCTTGGTGCTCAACGCTGCCAATGGCTACAGCGGCGGCACCAGCCTCAATGGTGGCACCCTGGTGGTCGGCAACGACAGCGCGCTGGGCAGCGGCACCCTGACCGCCGCCGGCAATACCACGCTGGACAGCAACAGCGCGGTCACCCTGGCCAACGACGCTGTGCTGAACGGCGCCCTGAACATCGCCGGCAGCAACACGCTGGGGCTGGCTGGCGATATCAGCGGCAGCGGCGGCCTGGTCAAGAACGGCGCTGGCGAACTGACCTTGAGTGGCAGCAACAGCTACACCGGCGGCACCCGCATCAACGCCGGCAGCCTGGTGGGCGACAGCAGCAGCCTGCAAGGGGCGATCCTCAACAATGCCGCGCTGACCTTCGCCCAGGCGGCCAACGGCACCTACGCCGGCAACCTCAGTGGCAGCGGCACCCTGGCCAAGACCGGCACCGGCGAGCTGCTGCTGACCGGCAACAGCACCCTCACCGGCAACACCACCGTCAGTGCCGGCACGCTGTTGGTCAACGGCCGCTTGAACAGCGCCACTGTGCAGGTTGCCAGCGGCGCCACCCTGGGCGGCAATGGCACCCTCGCAGGTAACGTGCAGGTTGCCAACGGCGGCACCTTGAGCGCCGGGCAGAGCGCCACGCCGCTGTCGCTCGGCAGCCTCAGCCTGGCCTCGGGCAGCACCCTGGACTTCGCCCTCGGCGCGGCCAGCGCCGCCACCACCGTGGTCAATGTGGCCGGCAACCTGACCCTCGACGGCACCCTGGACATTACCGATGCCGGCGGTTTCGGCCCGGGCGTGTACCGCCTGTTCAGCTATGGCGGCGCGCTGACCGACAACACCCTGGTATTCGGCGCCATCCCAGGCAGCGTCGCCTTGGGCGACCTCAGCCTGCAGACCGCCATCGCCAACCAGGTCAACCTGGTGGTGCAAGGGGCGGCAGGCGCGCTGCAATTCTGGAACGGCACCCAGACCACCCCTGACGGCAGCATCGTTGGCGGCAATGGCACATGGGGCAGCGCCAGCAACTGGACCAACGCCACCGGCACCACCAGTGAAACCGCCGGTGGGCAGTTCGCCGTATTTGCCGGGCAGGCCGGGACTGTCACCGTCCAGGGCAG
Source organism: Pseudomonas sp. SWRI51 (assembly GCF_014268825.1). Taxonomy (NCBI): domain Bacteria; kingdom Pseudomonadati; phylum Pseudomonadota; class Gammaproteobacteria; order Pseudomonadales; family Pseudomonadaceae; genus Pseudomonas; species Pseudomonas sp. SWRI51. The sequence goes on from NZ_JABWRG010000064.1 coordinate 26,449, forward strand.
CCAGGCTTTCACCGGCATGCAGTTCCTCACCAGCGGCTATCAGCTGGTGGCCGGCAACGCTGGCAGCCTGACCGCCGTCAACGCAAGCGACGGCAGCCAGGCCGTGGTGCGGGTAGACAGCGGCGCCACTGCGCTGATCAGCGCCCCCATCGTCGGCAGCGGCGGCATCGAAAAGCTCGACGCCGGGTTGCTGGTGCTATCCGGTGCCAACACCTACAGCGGCGGCACCACCGTCAGCGGCGGTACGCTGGCGGGCGACACCACCAGCCTGCAGGGCAGCATCGCCAACAACGCAAGCCTGGTGTTCATGCAGGCCAGCAACGGCACTTTCAATGGCACCCTGAGCGGCAGCGGCACAACCGTCAAACAGGGCAACGGCACCTTGCTGCTGACCGGCAACCAGGCCAGCGGCGCCTTCAACGTCAACCAAGGCGTGTTGCAAGTGGGTAACACTGCCAACCCCGGCGCCAACCTGGCCGCAGCCGTGAACGTGGCCAATGGCGCCATGCTCACTGGCACCGGCAGTGTCGCCAGCCTTAACAACCTCGGCACGGTGATGCCGGGGCAGGGCGGCAACCTCACGGTGGCCGGCAACTTCACCAACGGTGCCACCGGCACCCTGGCCATCGACATTACCAGCAACCCGGTGAGCTACTTGGCCGTCGGCGGCACCGCCAACCTGGGCGGCAGCCTGCAGGTGCTCAACCTCAGCGGTTTCACCGGCAGTGGGCAGTACACCGTGGTCAGTGCAACGGGCGGCATCAACGGCACCTTCGCCGGCACCAACCTGAGCAATTCGGCGTTCCTCAGCACCTCGCTGGATTACAGCGCCAACCAGGTGACCCTGTCGGTAACCCGCAATGGCGCAAGCATGGGCAGCGTTGCCGGCACCCCCAACCAGGGCGGTGTCGCTGGCGCGCTGACCGGCCCAGGCGCACCGCCCGTGCTGGTCGACAACATCCTGCCGATGGACACCGCGCAGGCGCAGGCAGCGTTCGACAGCCTGTCTGGCGAAATCCACGCCAGCACCGCTACCGTGCTGCTTGAGGATTCGCGCTACCTGCGCGACGCCGTCAACGACCGCATGCGCCAGGCCGATTGCAGCGCCGTCAACGACCCGCGCCGCACTTTGGCCCCCACCGCCAACCAGCAGCTCACCGGCGAAGGCTGCCAAGGCCAGGCCGTGGGCTGGATGCGCGCCATCGGCGGCTGGGGCAGCTATGACGCCCGTGGCGGCGCGGCGTCTGTCGACCGGCAGTTGCAGGGCTTCATGCTGGGCGTGGACAAAGCGTTGGATGAGCAGTGGAAGCTGGGTATCGCGGCCGGCTACACCAATGCCAGCATCGACGCCAACCGCCGCGGCTCCGACGCGTCGGTGGACAGTTATCACTTGGCCACCTACCTCAACTACCAGCTCGACGCCTTTGCCGCGCGGCTGGGTGCCGGTTACAGCTGGCACGACATCGAGACCAAGCGTGATGTGACCGTGGGCGCCTACAACGACCGCATCAAGGGCAAGTACAAGGCCCGCACCGCCCAGGTGTTCGGTGAGGTGGGTTATGCCTTCGATGCCGGCGGCATTGCGGTTGAGCCGTTCGCGGGGCTTGCGTATGTCAATTACGACAGCGAGCACCTGCACGAGAAGGGCGACGCCGGGCGCCTGCATGGCAGCGTCGAGGAGGATGTCACGTATTCCACCCTGGGTGTGCGCGTAGGCAAGCGCATCGAACTGAGCAAGGGCACCAGCGTGACGCCAAGGTTGTCGGTGGGCTGGCGGCATGCGTTTGGCGACACCCAAGCGCAGACGGATGTGCGGTTTGTGGACGGCGGCGGCAGTTTCTCCACCTCAGGTGTACCGATTGCTCGTGACGCAGCCGTGGTCGAGGCGGGGTTGGATATGTCGGTGGGGCAGAGCGGCAAGTTGGGCGTGGGGTATTCCGGGCAGGTGTCTAGCGGGGCGCGGGATCATGGAGTGGTGGTGAGCTTCAGTATGGGGTTCTGAGGGGTGCGCGTTGGGCATGCAGGTGCATGGCAGTGGGCTTTCAGCGCCTGTGAGATCTGGCGCCGCTCGCGCGGCGCATCGCAGGCTATCGCCAGCTCCTACAGAGACCGCGTCGCTGTTGATGCATGTGCAAGCTAGCGAGAGCCTGCTATGACGCCGAAAGAGTCTGGCGCCCACGCTGAAACCGCGCCCTGCAAACAAGGCGGACCAGGCAATGGCACAGGCGATATTGGCCCGAAACAAATGTGGGAGATTCTATGGTTTCGGGCAAGTCGCTTTTGATTGTGTAGGAGCGGCCTTGTGTCGCGAAAGGGCTGCGAA
>NZ_JABWRG010000065.1:0-28168 GCF_014268825.1 Pseudomonas sp. SWRI51
ATTCTGCATGGTGCTCAGATCCCGGGGCTGCTACGCAGCCCATCGCGACACGAGGCCGCTCCTACACAAGACCGCGCTGCTTGCGGTTTACGTGGCTGGCGATGGAGCCAGAGCAAGCTTGTGCAGAGCCATAGAATCTTCACAGGAATTGAGCAGACCACAATATCGCAGCTGACGCTGCCTCTGTGGGAGCGGGCTTGCCCCGCGAGGGGCCCTAGCGCCCCATCATTTCCTTGACCATGCGCTGTTGCTCCATCACCTCACGCTGGCGCTGGTCGATCTGCGCGGCCAACGGGAAGTTGCTGCCGGCGCGGCGCTTGGCGTAATCCAACTGCTGCACCGCCTGGTCGAAATCGCCCACCAGGGTGAAATACTCGGCGCGGGCGCGGTGCAGGCCGATGGTATTGCCGGACAACCCGCGTACCTCGGCCACCTGATACCACACGTCCGGGTCGTCCGGGCGGCTCTTCACCAGGTCATCAAGCACCTTTTCCGCCTCGGCCGGCTTGCTCTGCTTGACCAGAAGGTCTGCCCGCACCTGCTTGAGCGGGTAACTACCGGGGTACAACTGCTGCATGCGCGTGGCGCGTTGCTGGGCGTCAGCCAGGCGGTTGTTGGTGATATCCAGGTCAATCTGCGCCAGGTTATAGGTGATGTCGTTGGGCGCCTTGGCCAGCAGCGGCTTGAGGCTCTCACGCGCTTCGTTGAGCTGGCCGCCCTTGATCTGCGCCAGTGCAAGGCCGTAACGGGCTGCGTCCAGATTGGGGTTTTCGTCCAGCTGGGCGCGGAAACGCTTGGCGGCAAGGCCCGGGGTGCCCTCATAGGTGAGCGCCACGCGAGCACGGATGAGCTGGTAGCGCAGGCTGTCCTCGATGCCGCCCTTGGGCGCCTGTTCGGCGCGGTTGCGGGTGTCGGCAACGCGTGATTCGCTGACCGGGTGAGTCAGCAAAAACTCCGGCGGCTTGGCATCGTAGCGGTACTGGCGGGCCAGTCGTTCGAACATGCTCGGCATGTTGCGCGGGTCATAGCCGGCCTTTTCCAGGTTCTGGATGCCGATGCGGTCGGCTTCCTGTTCGTTCTGCCTGGAAAAACGCCGCTGCTCCTGGATGGCCGCCGCCTGGGTGCCGGCAATCACGCCGATACCGGCATCGCCACCACCACCTGCCGCCAGCACGATACCGGCCAGCAGGGCCGCCATCATCGGCAGTTGCATGCGCTGCTGCGCCTCGACACCACGGGCGAAGTGGCGTTGCGAAAGGTGCGCCAGTTCGTGGGCCAGCACCGAGGCATACTCGCCTTCGGTCTGGGCGTTGAGGAACAGGCCGCCGTTGACCCCGATGATGCCGCCGGGCGCCGCGAAGGCGTTGAGCTCTTTGCTGTCGATCAGGATGAATTCGAGGCGCCGGTCCTGCAGCTGGCTGGTCTCGGCCAGCTTGTACACGCTGGTCTCGACGAAGTCCTTGAGCTGCGGGTCGTCGAGCTGGTTGACCTGGCCACGCAGCAGGCTCAGCCAGGCGCGGCCGAGCTGATGTTCCTGTTGCGGTGAAACGATCGCGGAGCTGGCATCGCCCAGTGACGGCAGGTCGTCGGCGTGGCCGGGCATGGCCATCAGGCAGGCCAGCGCGAGCAGGGTAGGGCGCAGTAGATTCATGCACAGGCTCGTGTTGGTGAAAAGGCTTACTGTAGCCGGGTCGCGCGATGCCGACCAGTGGCGGTATCCTAGCCCACTCTTTGTACCCGCCCTGGAGCTGCGCCCGATGAGTGACACCCCCAACTGTGACGCCGAGCTCGATACCAGCGGTCTCAATTGTCCGCTGCCGCTGCTCAAGGCCAAGATGGCGCTCAACCCTATGGCCAGCGGTGCGGTGCTCAAGGTAGTCGCCACCGATGCAGGTTCGCAACGCGATTTGCGCACCTTTGCGCAACTGGCGGGTCATACGCTGCTGCATGAAACCGCCGAAGCCGGTGTTTACACCTACTGGCTGCGCAAGGCCTGATTTCTTTTACCTAGGATCGTCAATGTTCAAAGTGCTACGCGACTGGATACAGCGCTACTTCTCCGATGAAGAAGCCGTGGTGCTGGCGGTCCTGCTGTTTCTGGCCTTTACCGTGGTGCTCACCCTCGGCGGCATGCTGGCGCCGGTGCTGGCGGGCATGGTGCTGGCGTTCCTGATGCAAGGGCTGGTCAACGCTCTGGAGCGCTTCAAGGTGCCGACCCGCGCGGCGGTGTGGCTGGTGTTCGCGCTGTTCATGGGGGCGCTGGGGGTGTTTCTGCTGGTGCTGGTGCCGCTGCTCTGGCACCAGCTTATTACCCTGTTCAACGAGTTGCCGGGCATGCTCGGCAAGTGGCAGTCGTTGTTGCTGCTGTTGCCTGAGCGCTACCCGCATCTGGTCTCGGACGAGCAGGTGTTGCGCGCCATCGAGTCGGTGCGCGGCGAAATCGGCAAGTTCGGCCAGTGGGCGCTGACATTCTCGCTGTCGAGCCTGCCGCTGCTGGTCAACGCCATGATCTACCTGGTGCTGGTGCCGATCCTGGTGTTCTTCTTCCTCAAGGACCGCGAACTGATCGGGCGCTGGGTCAGCGGCTACCTGCCACGCGAGCGCAACCTGCTCAACCGGGTGGGTAACGAGATGAATCGGCAGATCGCCAATTACATCCGCGGCAAGGGCATCGAGATTCTGATCTGCGGTATCGCGACCTACATCGCCTTCATCAGCCTGGGCCTCAACTACGCCGCCTTGCTGGCGCTGCTGGTGGGGCTGTCGGTGGTGGTGCCGTATGTCGGGGCTGTGGTGGTGACGGTGCCGGTGACGCTGATCGCGCTGTTTCAGTGGGGCTGGGGCGACCAGTTCATCTATTTCATGGCGGTGTACGCGATCATTCAGGCGCTGGACGGCAACGTACTGGTGCCGCTGCTGTTCTCGGAGGCGGTGAGCCTGCACCCGGTGGCGATCATCTGTGCGGTGCTGCTGTTTGGCGGGCTGTGGGGGTTCTGGGGGATTTTCTTTGCCATCCCGCTGGCGACGCTGTTCAAGGCCGTGCTCGATGCCTGGCCCAAGCATGAGCGCGAAAGCAGCGTTGCGCCGCTGCTTTAGTGCTTTTGATTGGGTAGAAGCGCCGCGTCGGTGATGTGCAGTCCTGCACCGTCCTCATCGCAGGCTCACACGCAGGCCGTACTCAACCGCAACATTGCTGGTTGTACCCAATCCTGAGGGAAACGATAGATAGTTGTGGCGAGCGGGCTTGTCCCGCGTTGGGCTGCGCAGCAGCCCCTTGGGTGTTCAGGGCTGCTGCGCAGCCCAGCGCGGGGCAAGCCCGCTCGCCACAAGGAGATATGTCTGGCGAAAACAGGGTTGTACAAAGCCATAGAATCTCCTTCAGAGACTGCTCAGCCTTTGTTCAGCGCCTGGGCCGCGGCCAGCACCGCTTCCACATGCCCCGGTACCTTCACGCCGCGCCATTCCTGGCGCAGCACGCCGTTGGCGTCGATCAGGAAGGTGCTGCGGTCAACGCCCATGTATTCCTTGCCATACAGCTTTTTGAGCTTGATCACGTCGAACAGCTGGCACAGGGCTTCGTCCTTGTCGCTGATCAGTTCGAACGGGAAGGCCTGCTTGGCCTTGAAGTTCTCGTGCGACTTGATGCCATCACGCGAAACCCCGAATACCACGGTGTTGGCGGCCCGGAACGCCGCGTACTGGTCGCGGAAACCCTGGCCTTCGGTGGTGCAGCCGGGGGTGCTGTCTTTCGGGTAGAAATACAACACCACTTGCTGGCCCTTGAGTTCAGCCAGGCTGACGGCCTGGCCGCTGGTGGCCTGGGCATTGAAATCGGCGACCGGTTGGTCGATAGCTACGGCCATGGGAGCTTCCTTAGACAGGGTTCTGTGGGCGCCACGGTTCGATCAGCGCGTCCAGGTTCAGGGCATCGGCAAAGTCCAGGAACTGGTCGCGCAACCAGCTGATCTGCGTGCCAGCCGGCAGGATCACAGTGAACTGGGCATTGAGCATGCTGCTGCCGGTTTGCGGCGCCAGGTAGGTGTCGCAGGTCATGGCGTCCAGCTCGACGTGGTGGTCGAGGAAGAACTGGCAGAGCTCGTTGACGATGTCCGGGCGATAGGCGGCGCTGACATAAGCGACGTACGGTAGTGCCTGCGGGCGTACTTCCTGCTCGGCGCTACGCACCACATCAAGGGTCAGGCCGTGTTTCTTGGCCAGGCCCGGCAGGGTGGTTTCGAGGCGTGCCAGGGCATCCCAGCTACCGCCGACTTGCAGCACCAGGGCGCTGGTTTCGCCGTGGCGGGTCAGGCGCGAGGACACTACCGCGCAGCGGTTTTCGAACGCTGCGCGGCTCAGCACATTGGCCAGCTCCATGGGGTTGGGCCCCAAGGCGCTGATGACGAGGAATTGTTCGCGGACGGTGGCGGTGGACATGCAGCATTCCTAAAGCGATGAGCGGTCGGCGCAGGACGTGGTGGGCGGCCTTGCAGGCAGGGCAGCGGGCACTGTCGACGGCCCGGCGGGCCGCGTTGCACCGATCAAAGGATCAAGGGTAGCGAAAAGCAGCGCGAAGGGGAATGCTCCGCCCGCCTGCTTCGCTTGTGCAAGGCCGATGGCGCCAGTACCATTACCGCTCTCTTTTTCCGGCAGGAGCAGTTACATGATTGCGGGCAGTATGGTGGCGTTGGTCACACCCATGGATGCACAAGGGCGTGTGGACTGGGGCAGCCTCGACAAACTTGTAGACTTCCACCTGAAAAACGGCACTCACGCCATCGTTGCGGTCGGCACCACGGGTGAGTCCGCTACCCTCGATGTCGAAGAGCACATTCTGGTCATCAAGCACGTGGTCGAGCGCGTCAAACGCAGCAACCACGCCGTGCCGGTGATCGCCGGTACCGGTGCCAACTCCACTGCCGAAGCGGTGCACCTGACGCAAAACGCCAAAAATGCCGGCGCCGACGCCTGCCTGCTGGTGGTGCCGTACTACAACAAGCCGACGCAAGAAGGCCTGTACCAGCACTTCAAGCTCATTGCCGAATCCGTCGACATCCCGCAGATCCTCTATAACGTGCCCGGCCGCACCTCCTGCGACATGCAGGCCGAAACCGTTATCCGCCTGTCGAGCGTGCCGAACATCATCGGCATCAAGGAAGCCACCGGCGACCTGGTGCGTGCCAAGGCCATCCTCGATGGCGTAGGCAGCGACTTCATCGTGCTGTCCGGCGACGATCCGACTGCCGTCGAGCTGATCCTGATGGGCGGCAAAGGCAATATCTCCGTGACTGCCAACGTCGCCCCGCGCGAAATGGCCGATCTGTGCGAGGCCGCCCTTGAGGGCAATGCCGAGAAGGCCCGCGCGATCAACGACAAACTCATGCCGCTTCACAAAGACCTGTTCTGCGAGGCCAACCCGATTCCGGTGAAGTGGGCACTCGTTGAAATGGGCCTGATGAAAAAAGGTATCCGCCTGCCGCTGACCTGGCTCAGTGAAGGCTGCCACGACAAAGTCCGTACTGCCTTGCGCCAGTCCGGCGTACTGGTTTAATCGAGGAAGTACACCGCATGAAGCGATTGGCTGGTCTTTCCACCCTTGCCCTGATCATCTCCAGCACCAGCGGTTGCGGCTGGCTATGGGGCGAGGACGGCTATTTCCGCGACCGCGGCAGCGACTACCTGGAAGCGCGCCCCACCGCTGCCATGCAGCTGCCCCCGGACGCCACCAACGTCAAGCGTCTCGACCCGTTGCTGCCGATTCCGCGCAACGTTGCCGACGACCGTGCCACCGGCGAGTTTGAAGTGCCACGCCCGCAGCCGCTTTCGGCCAGTGCCGATGTCAGCGACTTTACCCTGCAGCGCAGCGGCAGCAGCCGTTGGGTACTGGCCCAGCGTGCGCCGGCCGAAGTCTGGCCGGTGACTCACCAGTTCTTCGAAGACAACGGTTTCCGCATCGCTGAAGAGCGCCCGCAGACCGGCGAATTCACCACCACCTGGCAGCGTTTCGACGAGCTGTCGGCGTCGCTCGGCCAGCGTCTGGCCAGTGTCTCCAGCAGCCAGGACAGCGAAGTGCGGGTACGTGTACGCATGGAGCCCGGCGTGCAGCGCAACACCTCCGAGGTGTACGTGGTCACCGTCGAGCGCCCGGCAGGCAGCACGGCCCAGCCTGATTTCCCGTCCAACTCCACCAATGCCGGCGCCGACGCGTTGCTGGTCGACGAAATGCTCGCCAGCATGAACCGCAATGCCGAAAAGGGCGGTTCGGTGTCGTTGCTCGCCGCGCGTGATTTCGATGCCCCGAGCCAGGTCAGCCTGAGCGAAGACGGCAGCGGCAACCCGGTGCTCAACCTGGGCTCCGACCTCGACCGCGCCTGGTCCGGCGTTGGCCGTGCCCTGGAGCAAGGCGAGTGGCGCGTTGAAGACATCAACCGCAGCCTGGGCCTGTACTACATCAACCTGTCCGAAAAGCCTGACGACAAGCAGAAAGAGCCTGGCTTCTTCAGCCGCCTGTTCGGCAGCGAGCCGAGCAAGGAAGAGCGTGAAGCCCGCGCCGAGCGTTACCAGGTGCGTCTGAGCAAGGTGGGCGAAAACGTCCAGGTGACCGTCGAGAAGAACATCAACACCGTGGCCCCGGCCGATGTCGCCCGCCGCGTGCTGAGCGCCATCCAGGACCGTCTGGGTTAAGTGCGCTTCGCAGTTCTTGGAAGCGGTAGCCAGGGAAACGGCACGCTGATCGCCAGTGGTGACACGTTCATCCTGGTCGATTGCGGTTTTTCGCTACGTGAAACCGAGCGGCGCCTGGCGCTGCTCGGTGTGTCGGCGGCACAACTGAGCGCGGTGCTGGTGACCCACGAACATGCCGATCATGTGCATGGGGTGGGCTTGCTGGCGCGGCGCTACAACGTACCGGTGTACATGAGCCAAGGGACCCAGCGCGGCTTGCGCAAGCCGGTCGAGGTGGCGGGTTTTCTTGGCTGCGGCGACCTGCTGCACATTGGCGCGCTGCAAGTCAGTGCCGCCAGGGTCGAGCATGATGCCTACGAGCCGTTGCAATACGTGATCAGTGATGGTCGTCGGCGTTTTGGCATGCTCACCGACCTGGGCAGCTATGATTCACTGCTGCTGGAGCGCTACCAAGGGCTCGATGCGTTGCTGATCGAGGCCAACCACTGCCGCGACCTGCTTGCCCGCGGGCACTACCCACGCTTTCTCAAGCTGCGAGTGGGTGGTAGCCAAGGCCATTTGAACAACCACCAGGCCGCGAGCCTGGTGGCCGAGCTGGGCTGGAACAACCTGCAGCACCTGGTGCTGGCCCACCTCAGCAGCAAGAACAACCTGCCACAACTGGCGCTGCAGTGCTTCGTCGACACCCTCGGGTGCGACCCAGCCTGGCTCCAGGTGGCCAATCAGGACCATGGGCTCGACTGGCGCCACATCGCCTAGCCCACCAACTCAGCAAGCGGAGCCCATCATGGAAAAACGCGAAGAACTTTACCGCGGCAAGGCCAAATCGGTTTACAAGACTGACGACGCCGACCGCCTGATCCTGCTGTTCCGCAACGACACCTCGGCGTTCGACGGCAAGCGCATCGAACAGCTCGACCGCAAAGGCATGGTGAACAACAAGTTCAACGCCTTCATCATGCAGAAACTCGAAGAAGCGGGCGTTCCGACCCAGTTCGACAAGTTGCTGGGCGACAACGAGTGCCTGGTCAAGAAGCTCGACATGATCCCGGTCGAGTGCGTGGTGCGTAACTATGCTGCCGGCAGCCTGGTCAAGCGCCTGGGCGTCGAAGAAGGCATCCAGCTGACCCCATCGACTTTCGAGCTGTTCCTGAAGAACGACGAGAAGGGCGACCCGTTCATCAACGAGTCCCACGTGGTTGCATTCGGCTGGGGTACCGCCGAGCAGCTGGTCGAGATGAAAAAGCTGTCGCTCAAGGTCAACGAAGTGCTGACCAAGCTGTTCGATGACGCCGGCCTGCTGCTGGTCGACTTCAAGCTCGAGTTCGGCGTATTCCACGGCCAGATCGTGCTGGGCGACGAGTTCAGCCCAGATGGCTGCCGCCTGTGGGACAAGGAAACCCGCAAGAAGATGGACAAGGACCGCTTCCGCCAGGGCCTGGGTGATGTCATCGAAGCTTACGAAGAAGTCGCCAAGCGTCTGGGCGTGCCGCTGTAACTCGCACGTTCACGCAAGCGCCTGATACCACGCGGATTTTTTTCAAAAAAAGTTTGCCTGAAACGAAAACGCTGGTATGATGCGCGCCACTGGAGAGATGCCGGAGTGGTCGAACGGGACGGATTCGAAATCCGTTGTACTGGCAACAGTACCTAGGGTTCAAATCCCTATCTCTCCGCCATATAAGTGAAAGCCCCTGAAGGCACTGCCTTCAGGGGCTTTTGCGTTGTGCGTTATTTAGTTTTGCTCACTTGGCTCAACGTGCAAAAGGCTGTAACTGACAGCGTAGTAGTTGCTGAATCGGTTGATGTCCAAGTTCGGGCTGCGCACGACCAGGAAGCTATTGCGCAGGCTGTCTTCGATCAATAGCGCCCTTGTGGCATCGACTGTTGTTAGGGCAGCTTTTCCCGTATTATCCCCGCGCCATCAGTGTGGTGGCGGATCAAGGACTTAAAGGACTTTTATGAAAAAGCTGATCAAAGCTACCGTAGCTATCGCTGTTGTTTCGGGCGTTGCCCTGCTGTCCGGCTGCACCGGCCAAGTCTACAACCAGCCTAAGAACTGCTCGTACGACTACCTGTTCCACCCAGCAGTTTCCATCTCCAAAATCATCGGCGGCTGCGGCCCGATCGACAAACTGCCTCAGCAGCAGTAATTTTGGAAATGCCCCGATCAGGCCACTAATGGCGTGATCCAAGACCCCCGACCATGGATATGGCCGGGGGTTTTTGTTATTGGGGTCAAGCGGGTTTACCAGCGCAGCGACACGGTACCCAGCAGCGTGCGCTCTTCGCCCCAGTAGCAACGCCCGGCGTTGTTGCAGCCGGCCACGTATTCCTGGTTGAACAGGTTGCGCGCGTTGACTTCAACCGACCAGTTTTCGTCGATGGTGTAGCCAACCTTGGCGTCCACCAAGGTGACATCACCGGTATCGAGCTTGCCGTACAGGGTTGCTGGTGTGTAGGCAAAGGTGCTGTCGAAGTGGCGCACGCCTGCGCCGAGCTGCAGCCCTTTAAGGAAGCCGTCACGCCAGCGGTAGGTGCTCCACACCGAGGCCTGGTTGCGCGGTACGCCGGTCATTTGATGGCCTTCGTACAGCGAGCCTGCTACGTCCTTGGTGATGCGCGAGTCGGTATAGGTGTAGGCCGCCGTGACGTTGAGGTTTTCGTTCAGGTCGCTGTTGAGTTCAAGCTCCACACCCTTGGAGCGGCTGGCGCCGACCTGGCGGTAGTCGCCCACTGAGCTGTCGAAAAGCACATCGTCTTTTTTGCGCAGGTCGTACACCGAGGCGGTGAAGGCGGTGTTCCAGCCTTTGGGCTCATACTTGAGGCCTACTTCGTACTGCTCGCTGGTGGTCGGGTCGAGCGCGCCACCCTTGCTCTCGGTCTGCTGGGTTGGGGCGAAGGCGGTGGAGTAGCTGACGTACGGCGTCAGGCCGTTTTCGAACTGGTACATCACCCCAGTCTGCCAGGTGAAGTCGCTGTCCCAGTTATCCATGTCGGCTCTCGTGCCGGCCTTGTTGGTGAACTGACTGTTGACCCGGTCCAGGCGCCCGCCCAACAGCAGCACCCATTGGTCGACCTTGGTTTGCCACTGGCCGTACAGGCCATACATGGTCTGGTCCAGCACCGCGTCCTGTACGTGCACGGTCATGCTGGGCACGACATTCCACACCGGGTTGAAGACGTTGCTGGTGCCGCCGCTGCCGGCGTACCAATCCTGGCTGAACGAGGTGCGGTCCAGGCTTGCGCCCATCAGCACGGTGTGTTCGGCCGACCCGCTTTCAAAGTGGCCTTCAAACTGGTTGTCCAGCGAATAGGCGCTGGATTTGTTGAAGCGGTCGTAGGCGGTGTTGAAGACCGTGGTGCCAAAACCGCCGTTATTCAGGCTGCCAGGCCACATTTCCTGGCGGTCGATGCGCGATTGCAGGTAGCGCGAGTTCTGTCGGAACTGCCAGGTGTCGTTGAAGCGGTGGCTGAACTCGTAGCCCAGGCTCCAGGTTTCGCGCTCGAAGTTGTCCCAGTCAGGGTTGCCCGACAGTTGGTCCTTGTCGATCTTGCCATTGGGGTTGTTCAGCAGCGTGCCGGCGGCGGGGTGGCCGAGTTCCATCAAGGTGCGGTCGCGCTGGTAGGTGGCCAGCAGCGTCAGGCTGTTGAAGTCGTCGAAGTCCAGGGTCAGCGACGGCGCTATGTAAAGGCGGTCGTCGGGCTGATGGTCGACTTGCGTGTCGGCGTTGCGGCCCATCATCACTACGCGCCCGAGAATATTGCCTTCATCGGTCAGTGGCCCAGAGACGTCCACGCCCAACTGGCGGCGGTTGTGCGAGCCGTAGCTGAGCTGCACCTCGCCGCGCGCTTCGGCGGTGGGGCGCTTGCTGACCAGGTTGACCACGCCACCTGGGGCGTTTTCGCCATACAGAATAGAGGTGGGGCCACGAAACACTTCCACCCGCTCAAGGCCGTAGGGCTCGCTGCTGGTGTCGTAGCGGTTGCCCTGCACGCGCAGGCCGTCGCGCAGCAGGCCATAGCCGTAGTCGGTGGCATTGAAACCGCGAATGAAGAACAAGTCGCCAGCCTGGCCGTCACCGCCGGCAAAGGGCGGCGAGAAGATGCCCGGTACATAGCCGAGCACCTCGGTGAGGGTCTGCGATTGCTGGTCGTCCATGCGCTGGCGGGTTACCACCGATACCGAGCGTGGCGTTTCGGCCAAGGCGGCGCCGGTTTTGCTCGCGGTATTGCTGGTTACGGCGCGGTAGCCGCTGTCGCTCTGGCCGTTGGCAGTCAGCAGCCCGGCGTTGATCGCGGTGGCGTCCAGTTGCAGCACGCCGTCTTGCGGGGCGGGTTGCAGCACATAGCCGGCGCTGCCCTGGGGCACGGCCTGCAAACCGCTGCCTTGCAGCAATAGTGCCAGGCCCTGGGCCACGCTGTAGCGGCCCTGCAAGCCCCGGCTGGTCTTGCCGGCAGCCAGTTCGTTGCTGCCAGCCAGGTAAATGCCGGCCTGGCCGCTGAACTGGTTGAGGGCGGCGGCCAGCGAGCCGGGGGCGATGTCGAAAGTCTGCTCTGCCGGGGTAGCCTGCGCAGCCTGCACAGTGGCTGCCGGCAGCAGCAGAGGGGCGGCGGCGCAAAGGGTGAGCGGCGCGGCGAGCGCCAGACGAAGCGCGGGGTGCAAAGGCGTCGGCATGCGGGTCCCTGAAGTCGGTACGGTAGGTTGAAGGGGGTTGCCAGGGGTAAACCGGACGAGACCGAGAAAAGGGAACTGCGCGTGCAACTTTATTTTCGAACCCCGGTAATCCTTACCTGGCCGCCCACTTCAAGCCGGCTCCACACTCACCCACCATGGCGTCAGCCGTTGTACCCGCACCGGCAATGCCGCCTGTAGCAGCGCCAATGCGCGGTCGGTGTCATCCAGCGGGAACGCGCCCATCACCGACAGCTGCGCCACCGACGGGTGCCAGCCCAGATGCCCGTGGCGGTAACGGCCCAGGGTGTGCAGCAGTTGCGCCAGGGGCATGTCCTCGGCGTTCAGGCGATGGTCGACCCACGATTGCCCGGCACTTTGCGCAGGCCCGCTGGCAGCGATGGCCTGGGCGTTGAACTCGACCCGCTGGCCGGCCTGCACGATGCGCCGCTCGCCGCCAAGGGCTGTGCACACTTCGACTGCGCCGGCGTACACGTTCAGCCGCGTAAGATCGCCCTGCTGGCACACCGCGAAGCGCGTACCCAACGCCTGCATACGCCCTTGGGCGGTGTCGACGAAGAAGGGGCGGCGGGGGTCATGGGCGGTGTCCACCAGCATTTCGCCGAAGCGCAGGTGCACTACCCGTGCCTGGGCGGTGAAATCCAGGTCGATGGCGCTTTGCGCGCCCAGCCACAATTGGCTGCCATCAGCCAGGCTAGTGTGCCGGCTTTCGCCGATGCCAGTCGAAAGGTCTGCCGTCCACCCGGTCAACGGCGCGCCGCGCCAGGCTTGCCAGCCGAGCATCGAGCTGGCGCCGAGCACCAGCAAGGTCTTCAGCCCGGCACGTCGGCTGAAACGCTGCGGCTGGTGCAGCACGCGGCCAGCGGCGCCGCCATCTTCGAGCAGTGGGGCGAAACGCTGGCCCACCCGTTGCACGTAATGCCAAGCCGCCTGGTGGTCGCCGTGCTGGTCAAGCCAGAGCTGCCATTGCTGCTGCAGGTGCGCAGGCACCGGTTCTTCCTGCAGTTGCACGTACCAGTGCGCGGCCTGCTGCAGGCTTTGGTGGCTGAGTTTGGGGGCGGGCAGGCTCATGGGTTATTCCACCAGCACGCCGTCGAGTTCGGCTTCGAGGATGGCGCAATGCAGCAACGCCTGGGCCAGGTACTTTTTGATCATGCGTTCGCTCACGCCAATGTGCGCCGCGATGTCGCGGTAGGCCATGCCATCGAGCTGGGCCATTAGAAACGCCTGACGCACCTTGCTCGGCAGGCGCAACAGCATGGCGTCGATCTCGTGCAGGGTTTCGACGATGATCGCGCGCTGTTCGGGGGAGGGCTGTACGGCTTCGGGCTGCAGCGCCAGTTGTTCCAGCCAGGCGCGCTCAAGGCGCTGGCGCCGCCAGGTGTCGATGCACAGGCCGCGGGCGATGGTTGCCAGGTAGGAGCGCTCGCCATTGGCGCCGTCGAAGCTGCGCGGGCGCTGGATAATGCGCACGAAAGTGTCCTGCACCAGGTCAGCCGCTTCGCAGCGGCAGCCCAGGCGTCGGTACAGAAAACCCAGCAGCCAGCGCGAATGGCTGCAATACAAGGTCTGGATCGAGGCATTCACTTCAGGTGTCGAAACCACGGCGGCATCCGGCGCAAGCGCTGACTTTTTGCGAATGAGAAATGCTCGCAATGGTAGTGCTGGCGGATGAATACTGCAATCGGTACCGACAAACTGTCGTGGTTGCCGGGTGGCCAGAACGTGCTGCTATTAAAAGGCGATTCGCAACACCTCGCGTTCTTGCTGAAGAACAGTGGGTGCAGTCCACGGTGCGTGCTGAACTGCGCCCGCAGCTTCAGCCTTGCGGGTGAACAAAATGATCAATGAAATTCTTGCCCCAGTAGTTGTTGGGTTGCAGCTCCAGCTCCCACCGGCTGGGGGGGTTCGTCGTCATAATGCTGTGCCATGACGAACCACTCGTTGAACCCTGCGATACCTACCCAAGCGACCAGCCAGCCATTAGGCTTGCCGTTATTCTGATTGGGCTCCGGTATATCCGCTGAAAGCATCACAACCAGTGGTTGGCCGCTATTTTTCAGATCATCCAAGTTCCTGTACTCGCGGTGAACGACACCGAGGAGCTTGTGGGCCAGTTTGATTTCAAGGGTGTTGCCAGGCGGTAGTGCCGATGGGTCAGCGCAGCTGATCACCATTTCCATGTCGTGCATAGGCATATTGGTAACTCCTTTGGTCAGGGAGTTTGAGCATAAAGTGGCTGCCGCAATGGCCGTCGGTAGTTATCTACCACCTCCTTCCCGGTCTGTTGGCTCGCTCCTGAGACAACCTGCCGCGTTGCCTGTCGGGGCGGAATTTGTTTGTGCTGGCAATTCGGTTACAATCCGCCGCGAAACGTTTCAGCCATCAGTCAATTCGACAAAAGGCTTTGGCGTTTTCTGGTTCTCTGGCTGCCGAACAATGACCACAACAAGCCTGCGCTGAAGAACATGGAAATACCGGGCTAGCCACAGGCCCATCCTCCGTTCTACACACTGGATACGATCAATGTTCAAGAAAGCTGGCAAAACCTTGCTGGGCATGGCTGTTGCGGCGAGCTTCATGCACGCCCACGCCGAAGAGACCAAAAAAGTAGACGTGCTGCTGGTCGGTGGCGGCATCATGAGTTCCACCCTGGCTGTCTGGCTGCATGAGCTGGAGCCAAGCTGGTCGATGGAGATGGTCGAGCGCCTCGACGGCGTCGCCGAAGAAAGCTCCAACGGCTGGAACAACGCAGGTACCGGCCACTCCGCGCTGGCCGAGCTGAACTACACCCCGATGGACAAAGACGGCAACGTCAACATCTCCAAGGCCATCGAGATCAACGAGTCGTTCCAGATTTCGCGCCAGTTCTGGGCCTGGCAGGTTCGCCAGGGCGTGCTGAAGAACCCGCACTCGTTCATCAATACCACCCCGCACATGAGCTTCGTCTGGGGCGATGACAACATCAGCTTCCTGAAGAAGCGTTACGAGGCCCTGCAAGCCAGCCCGCTGTTCCGCCCGATGCAGTTCTCCGAGGACCACGCGCAGATCGCCAAGTGGGTCCCGTTGATGATGGAAGGCCGCGACCCGAACCAGAAGCTGGCTGTGACCTGGACGCCGATCGGCACCGACGTCAACTTCGGTGAGATCACCCGCCAGTTCGTCGGCCACCTGAAGACCCAGAAGAACTTCGACCTGAAGCTGTCCAGCGAAGTGCAGGACATCACCCGCAACGAAGACGGCTCCTGGCACGTCGAGTACAAGAACCTGAAAGATGGCACCGAGTCTGCCACCGACGCCAAGTTCCTGTTCATCGGTGCCGGCGGCGGCGCGCTGAAACTGCTGCAAAAATCCGGTATCCCTGAAGCCAAGGAATACGCAGGCTTCCCGGTTGGCGGCTCGTTCCTGGTGACCGAGAACCCGACTGTTGCCATGCAGCACATGGCCAAGGCCTACGGCATTGCCTCCACTGGCGCGCCACCCATGTCTGTACCGCACCTGGACACCCGCGTGCTGGACGGCAAGCGCGTGATTCTGTTTGGCCCATTCGCCACCTTCTCGACCAAGTTCCTGAAGAACGGCTCGTACCTGGACCTGCTGAGCAGCACCACGATGCACAACGTATGGCCTATGACCAAGGTCGGCGTCGAGCAGTACCCGCTGGTGGAATACCTCGCTGGCCAGCTGATGCTGTCGGATGACGACCGCTTCGAAGCCCTGCGTACCTACTTCCCGAACGCCAAGAAAGAAGACTGGCGCCTGTGGCAGGCCGGTCAGCGCGTGCAGATCATCAAGCGTGACGAAGAGAAGGGCGGCGTGCTGAAACTGGGCACCGAAGTGGTTGCGTCCCAGGACCGTACCATTGCTGGCCTGCTGGGTGCCTCGCCAGGCGCCTCGACCGCAGCCCCGATCATGCTCAATGTGCTTGAGACTGTGTTCAAGGAAAAGGTTGCTACCCCAGAGTGGCAAGCCAAGATCAAAGAGATCGTGCCGAGCTATGGCACCAAGCTCAATGATTCGGCAGCCGCTACGCAGAAAGAGTGGAACTACACCGCTGAAGTGCTGCAGCTGGAGAAACCGCCGGTCATCGACCAGAGCGTCGGCACCAGCGTTGCGCCAAGCGCACCTGTCGAAAGCAAGCCTGCCAACGACATGGCGCTTTAAGCCAGACCGCTTGCCGGGTTCGCCCGGCAACACCAGCCACGAGTGCTGCCTGCGGCGGCCTCGTGGCTTTTTTGTGGGCGATTCCCGGTTCGCTTTTGCTTGTGTAGGAGCGGCCTTGTGTCGCGAAGGGGCGCGCAGCGGCCCCGGCAATCTTGCGTATGGCCGCGATTCTGGGGCCGCTGCGCGCCCCTTCGCGGCACAAGGCCGTTCCTACAGTGATCGCGTCTGGACACGACAGCGCAGCCTCAGTGCTGGCGCAACACACACTCAAGCAAACCCGGAAAACGCACATCGAGAATATCGCTACGCAGCGAGTTCATGTGCGTGGTGCCGACGTTGCGGGTGTACACCAGCCCCGCTTCACGCAGCACGCGGAAGTGGTGGGACATGCTCGATTTCGGCCGGCCGCCGTCCAACTCGCCGCAGCTGGCTTCGGCAACGCCTGCCAGGCGTCGGACGATGTCCAGGCGTACGGGGTCGCTCAAGGCGTAGAGCAGGCGCTCCAGGGACAGGTGTTCGGGGGAGGGGTGGGTATAGGCTCGCATGCCGCACATGATAACGGGGTTTACCAAATTGCCATAGTTCGAATATGATCGAACAATCGTATGCAACCCATCCCTGGAGTTCCCATGTCTGCATTGTTCCAGCCCTACACCCTCAAAGATGTGACCCTGCGCAACCGTATTGCGATCCCGCCGATGTGTCAGTACATGGCCGAAGATGGCCTGATCAACGACTGGCACCATGTGCACCTGGCCGGCCTGGCCCGTGGTGGCGCGGGCCTTGTGGTGGTCGAGGCGACGGCCGTGGCACCGGAAGGCCGTATCACCCCCGGTTGCGCCGGTATCTGGAGCGACGCCCACGCCCAGGCTTTCGTGCCGGTGGTGCAGGCAATCAAGGCAGCCGGCTCGGTGCCGGGTATCCAGATTGCCCACGCCGGGCGCAAGGCCAGCGCCAACCGCCCTTGGGAAGGTGACGACCACATTGGCGCCGATGACCCTCGCGGCTGGGAAACCATCGCCCCGTCGGCAATTGCCTTTGGTGCCAACCTGCCGAAAGTGCCACGGGCAATGACCCTGGATGACATCGCCCGGGTCAAGCAGGACTTCGTCGACGGCGCGCGCCGCGCCCGTGATGCCGGCTTCCAGTGGATCGAGCTGCACTTTGCCCACGGCTACCTGGGCCAGAGCTTCTTCTCCGAGCACTCCAACCAGCGCACCGACGCCTACGGCGGCAGCTTCGAAAACCGCATTCGCTTCCTGCTCGAAACCCTCGCCGCGGTGCGTGAGGTCTGGCCTGAGCATCTGCCGCTGACTGCGCGGTTTGGCGTGCTGGAGTATGACGGGCGCGATGAGCAGACCCTGCAAGAGTCCATCGACCTGGCGCGCCGCTTCAAGGCCGGTGGCCTGGACCTGCTCAGCGTCAGCGTCGGCTTTACCATTCCTGAAACCAACATCCCTTGGGGCCCGGCGTTCATGGGGCCGATTGCCGAACGGGTGCGCCGTGAAGCAAGCCTGCCGGTGACCTCGGCCTGGGGCTTCGGTACGCCGCAACTGGCTGAAGGCGCGTTGCAGGCCAACCAGCTAGACCTGGTGTCGGTAGGCCGCGCGCACCTGGCCGACCCGCACTGGCCATACGTTGCCGCCAAGGAACTGGGTGTCGACAAGGCTTCCTGGACGCTGCCGGCGCCGTATGCGCATTGGCTTGAGCGTTATCGCTGAGGCTGGCAGGGGCCGCAGTTGATCGCGCGCCCTTGAGCTCACACCCCCGCAAACAGCGCCCGCGCCTCATCGAAGCACTGCTCGGCCAGCGCCGAGCGTGGCTCGCTGCGGCGCAGCACCAGCCCCACCGGGCTGTGAATGGTGGCATCGAGGATGGGCAGCATGCGCATGTGCTCGCTCAAGTCTTCGAGCCCGCAATTGAGCGGCATGATCGCGCAGCACACGCCGGTATTGATGGCCTGGATCAGTTGGAAGGTCGAGTCGCTTTCCAGCACCGCGTTGGGCGCAAGGCTGCGGCTGCGGAAACTCAGGTCCAGCGACTGGCGGTAGTGCATGCCCTTGCTCAGCAGACCTAGCGGCAAGTCGCCGAGCTGGTCCCAGTTGAGGCTTTCAGCGTCGAAGGCAAAGTGCCGGGTATCGTGCAGCAGGCCCATGGTGGTGGTGCCCAGTTCAATTACCTCGAAGAAGCTGGCGTTGACCTGGTCGAGGTAGCAGATGCCTAGGTCAAGCTGGTTGCGGCTGAGCGCGTCCATGATCTGCTCGGTACTGTGGGAGCTGAGCTGAAACTGCAAGCCCGGGTATTTCTCGCGCAGCGGCAGCAGCAGTTGCATGGGGTTGAAACTGGCCAGCGGCACCGTGCCCAGGCGCAGGCTGCCGACCACCTGGCCCCTGCAACTGGCCGCCTCGGCCTGCAGCCCATCGTGGGCGGCGAGCAGGGTGCGCGCCCAGGCCAGAATGCGCTCTCCCGCTTCGGTAAAACCCTCGAAGCGCTGGCCGCGCTGGACCAGCACCAGGTCCAGTTCTTCCTCAAGGTTACGCAGGCGCATCGACAGTGTCGGCTGGGTGATGTGGCACAGCGCCGCCGCCTGGCCGAAGTGGCGGGTCTGGTCGAGGGCGATAAGGAACTTGAGTTGCTTGATATCCATGGTGCGGCCTGGAAGTGCTGGGTAGGTTGACCTTAACCAACTCCAGGCCGGCGCGATAGAGCGCATTGATCAGCTGGTTCGGGATATCTATGGGATGGAGCAGCCGGCGCCCTGGCGTTGGCCGTATCGCCGCAGGGGCATTGCGGTGATCGTCAGGTTTGCCGCACGGCGCTGTTCAACTCAACACATGCTCCACCGCCACCCACACCGGCGGCAGCGGCTCGTGCCCCAGCGCGGCCAGCACGTCACGTTCGATGGTGCGCACCATGGCATCGGTCGGCAGGTCGTTTTCATCGCGCCCGAACGGGTCTTCCAGCTCGTTGCCAATCGCATCCAGGCCAAAGAAGGTGTAGCTCACCAAGGTGGTAAACAAGGGCGCCAACCACCCAAGAGGCTCGGCCAGGGCAAATGGTAGCAGCAGGCAGAAGATATAAATGGTGCGGTGCAGCAGCAGGGTATAGGGGAACGGCAGCGGCGTGCCTTTGATCCGCTCGCACGTGGCCTGCACCTGGGCCAGCCCGCTCAGGCGCTGCTCCAGCTGGGTGTAGCGCAGGTCGCCGATGGGCAGTTGCGCGCACTGCCGGCCGACCTCGCGCAGAATGCTGTCGCAGACATTGTGCGCGCTGATGCATTGCGCATCGTCCAGCCATGGCTTGGCGGCCTGCAGTTCGTCTTCGTTGCGCAGTTTCGCGTTCAGCGCATGGGCAAAGCCGCACAGGCTGCGCAGCAGTTGCCCACGCAGCTGTTCGTCGGCAATCACCACGCTCTGGCGGGTGAACGAACGCACCTCGACGATCATCTGGCCCCAGGCCTTGCGGCCTTCCCACCAGCGGTCGTAGCAGGCGTTGTTGCGAAAGCTCATGAAGATCGACAGCGACAGGCCGAGCAGGGTGAACGGGGTGGCGCTGACCGGGTAGAACAGCGCGGGGTAGTGCCGCTCGACCAGCACGATCAGCGCTGCCAGCAAGGTCACCCCGAGGCAGCGCAGGGCGATGCGCTTGATGATCGACCCTTTGAGGGTGAACAGCACACGCAGCATGTCGGTGTGGGGCGTGACGATCACGGCTCAGCCGCCGGTCATGTTCATGAAGCGCAGAATCTGCACCTCGCCGCCGACCTCGAAGTGGTGCCGGTAGGGCTTCAAGTGCATTGCATCGCGGATGGCGCTTTCGAGCCGTGCCGGGTCGTCGGGGTGTTCGCGCAGCACTTGCTTGAGGTCTGCCGAATGCTCGTTGCCCAGGCACAGCAACAAGCGGCCCTCGACGGTCAGGCGCACGCGGTTGCAGGTGGCGCAAAAATTGTGGCTGTGCGGCGAGATGAAGCCAACCCGGGTGGCCGGTGCTTCGGCCAGACGCCAGTAGCGCGCCGGGCCCTGGGAGGATTCGGCCGACTCGATCAGGCTGAAATGCTCGGCCAGGCGCGCGCGCACCTCATCGCTTGAGCAATACGACTCGTCGCGCTGGTGCTCGCTGATGACGCCAAGGGGCATTTCTTCGATAAAGGTGATGTCCAGTTCGCGCTCGATGGCAAAGCGCACCAGGTCGACGATTTCATCATCGTTGCGACCTTTGAGCACCACAGCGTTGAGTTTGGTGCGGCGAAAGCCTGCAGCGCGCGCGGCGTCGATACCGGCGATCACCTGGGCCAGGTCGCCGGTGCGGGTCAGGGCGCGGAAGCGCTCGGGGTCGAGGCTGTCGAGGCTGATGTTCAGGCGGGTGACCCCGGCATCGAACAACGGCTGCGCCAGGCGGCTGAGCTGCGAGCCATTGCTGGTCAGGCACAGTTCACGCAGGCCGGGCAGGGCGGCGATGCGCCCGCACAGCTCGACGATGCCTTGGCGCACCAAGGGCTCGCCACCGGTCAGGCGAATTTTGCGGGTACCCAGGGCGACGAAGCGTTCGGCCACCTGGTACAGCTCTTCGAGGCTGAGGATCTGCTGGCGCGGCAAGAATTGCATGTCTTCGGCCATGCAGTAGACGCAACGGAAATCACAGCGGTCGGTCACCGACATCCGCAGGTAGTCGACTTTGCGATTGAAACCGTCGATCAGGGCGGGAAGCTGTTCCACATTGGCGCTCGAAGGGCATTGGACTATGCGGTCCAAGCTATCCCTAGTGGCCAGCCCCGTCAAATTGCTTTGCCTGACCGCATCATCGACGCCCTCTATCACGGCTGCTGGCCAGCGTGCTGTCAATTTGTAGGAGCGGCCTTGTGCCGCGAAGGGCTGCGCAGCGGCCCCGGCAATTGTGCATGAGGTCGAGATCCTGGGGCCGCTGCGCAGCCCTTTCGCGACACAAGGCCGCTCCTACTCAACGGGCGCGAAAACTATGCAAGCCCGCTCAGCGATTCACCGGCAACGCCGTGGTGTACTTCATCTGTTCCATGGCAAAGCTGGAGGTGATGTTCGACAGCCCATCGGTGCTGGTAATCAGCCTTTTGTAGAAGTCGTCGTAGGCCTTGATGTCGCCCACTACCACCCGCAGCATGTAGTCCCAGTCGCCGGACATGCGGTACACCTCCATCACCTCCTCGAAGGCTGTCACGGTCGCGGCGAATTGCGCCAGCCACGCGCTGTCATGGCGCTGGGTCTTGAGCTGCACGAACACCGTCAGCCCCAGCCCGAGGCGTTCCGGGTCGAGCAGGGCGACGCGGCTGCGAATGTAGCCTTCCTCTTCCAGGCGCTTGACCCGTTTCCAGCACGGGGTGGTCGACAGGTTGACGGCTTCGGCCAGGTCTTTGAGCGACATCGACGCATCGCGCTGGAGCAAGGTGAGGATGTGCTGGTCGAAAATGTCCATGGCGCTTTTTGGCTCGAAAGGAGAAAAGTCACCCCGAGATTAGCCGGTTGCCGCAACCGATGGAATGGCTGCGCACCTTCGCCGAGAAGAGCTTCCCCGCAGGCGCCAGCGCCGGGCGGATATGAGATAGTGGCGCCTTTCCCCGACACTCCACGAGCCTGAGCATGTCCGACAAGCCGCGCAATTTCGCCACCCGCACCATCCACGCCGGCGAGCAGTCCAGCGTTGCCGACAACGCCATCTTCCCGGCTATCGTGACCTCCAGCTCGTTCATCAAGCGCGGCCTGGACGATCACCCCGAATACGCCTACAGCCGGGTCGCCAACCCCACCCGCCACGCCTACGAAACCTGCGTCGCAGCCCTGGAAGAGGGCGTCGGTGCAGTGGCCTGCGCATCCGGCGTGGGTGCCACCGCCACGGTGCTCGAACTGCTCGACAAAGACGCCCATGTGGTGGTGATGAACGGCGTCTACGGCGGTACCTTCCGCCTGCTCGAAGACTACCGCGCGCGCACCTCGGGCCTGACCACCACCTACGTCGACCTCAACGACCTGGATGCAGTGGCCGCCGCCATCCGCCCGAACACGCAACTGATCTGGATCGAGTCGCCGACCAACCCGTTGCTGCACCTGGTCGATATCAAGCCGTTGTGCGACCTGGCCCGCGCCCGCGGCATCCTCACCTGCATCGACAACACCTTCTGCTCGCCGTGGAACCAGCAGCCGATCACCCTGGGTGTGGACCTGGTGATGCACTCGGCGAGCAAGTACATCGGCGGCCATTCCGACCTTACCGGCGGCCTGGTGGTGGCGGCCAACGAGGCGCTGTACAAGCGCCTGCGCCATATCAGCATGGCCGTGGGCGCAGTGCAGGGGCCGTTCGATTGCTACCTGGCGCTGCGCGGGCTGAAGACCCTCGATGTGCGTATGGAGCGCCAGAGCGCCAACGCCCTGCGCGTGGCGCAGTTCCTTGAAAGCCACCCGCAGGTGGAGCAGGTTTACTACCCAGGCCTGCCCAGCCACCCGCAACACGCGCTGTGCGAACGGCAGATGCGCACCGGCGGGGCGGTCGTGACGCTGCGTATCAAGGGCGACCGGGCGGCGGTCAACCGGCTGGTAGAAAGCCTGCAGATCTTTGTGCTGGCAGATTCGCTGGGCGGGGTGGAGAGCATGATCAACCACTCCTGGACCATGTCGCACAACTCGCTCAGCCCCGAGCAGAAGGGCGTGATGGGCATCAGCGAGAACCTGCTGCGGCTGTCGGTGGGGATCGAGGATTATCGCGACCTGATCGAAGACCTGGACACGGCACTCAAGGCTTCGGCCTAGAACAGGCGGTAACATCGGGGCTGCGCGCCAGCCCCGGTACAGGCAGCGTCAGAAGCGGAAGCGGCTGATCATCTGCTGCAAATCACCGCCCAGGCGTGCCAGCTCGACGCTGGACACCGAGGTCTGCTGGCTGGCTTCGGCGGTTTGTTCGGAAATATCCCGCACGGTCACCACGCTGCGGCTGATCTGCTCGGCCACTGCGCTCTGCTGCTCGGAAGCGGCGGCGATCTGCTGGTTCATCAGCTCGATGGCCGACACCCTGCGGGTGATGCCTTCCAGCGCCAAGCCGGCTTCGCGCACCAGCGCCACGCTGCTGCTGGTCAGGCTCTGGCTTTCTTCCATCAGGTCACTGACCGAGCGCGTGCCTTGCTCAAGGCTGCTGATCGCCGACTCGATTTCGGCGGTGGAGGCCTGGGTGCGTTGGGCCAGCCCGCGCACCTCATCGGCCACCACGGCAAAGCCACGCCCGGCTTCACCGGCGCGCGCAGCCTCGATGGCGGCGTTGAGCGCCAGCAGGTTGGTCTGCTCGGCCACCGCCTTGATCACATCCATCACCTTGCCGATACGCAGGCTTTCGCTACGCAGCGCATCCATGGCGGTGTTGGTCGAGCCGACCTGGTTGGCCAGGCGGTCGATTTGCGCCACGGCGCGGGTGACGACGCTGTCGCCTTCGCGGGCTTCCTGGTCGGTGGCGCTGGCTGCCACCGAAGCCTCGCCTGCATTGCGCGCCACTTCCTGCACGGTGGCGGCCATCTCTTGCATGGCGGTGGCCACCTGGTCGGTCTCGATCTTCTGGTTGTTGGCCCCGGCGCTGGTCTGGGTGGTGATCGCCGACAACTCTTCGGTGGCGCTGGCGATCTGCCCGATACCGTCGCGCACCCCGCTGATCAGCTCGCGCAGGTTTGCGGTCATGGCGCGCAGGCTGTTCTGCAACAGGCCCAGCTCATCGCGACGCGGGCTGGCCGGCTGCTCGCCAAGGTTGCCATCGGCCACTTGCTCCATGGCCTTGAGCACTCGCTGCAGCGGCTGGCTGATCTGCCGGGCGATGGTCAGCGCGGCGATGATGCCGAGCACCAGCGCCAGCAGCGTGGTGACAATCTGCAGGGTTTTGGCGAAGTGGCTGTCGTACTCTACCGAGGCGGCCTGGTTGTCGAGCAACTGGCCGAGCTGGGTGTTCAAACCTTCGATATCGGCGCCCATCGCGGCGCGGTATTCGACCAGCTTGCTGGCTTGGCCCCGGAAGGTCTCGACCGCAGCGGCGTAGGCGCGCACCTGGGCCTGCAACTGCTCGACTTGTGTGGCATAGCTGCCGTTGAAGCGTGCAACCAGGGTCGGTAGGTCGCTGAGGGTTGTGGCCAACTGGGTGTTCACCAGCTTTTCAGTGTCGGCGTTGGTGTTGCTGGTGTAGCCGCGCACCTGGTAACGCAGCAGAATCAGGTTTTCCCGCAGCTGGTGCACAGCTTCACTGCGCACATAGCGCTGCTCGGCATCGGGCAGGTTGCGTACCTGCTCGGCGATCTGGTCCAGGCTTGCAAAGGCGGTGCTGGCCAGGGTGCCCATCTGCTTTTGCGCCTCGCGCATCTGCTGGTAGGCGGCAAAGCTCAGTGCCTGATTGGCAGCGTAGGCTTGCAGGTGCTGTTCGGCCTTGCCCTGGATTTCGCGGTTTTCCGGGGCACGGACCACGGCGCGCAGTTGCGTCAGCGGCGTTTTGAACGCATCCATGGCCGCTTGCAGTGCCTTGCTCTCAGCTTCGCCGCCGCTGCTCATGGCATGGCGCAGACGTGCCTCGCGCAGGTCGCCCAAGGCGTTGTTCACCCCCGATACCGCGCTGACCACCTGGCTGCGCCGCACCAGGTTCGACAGCCCGTCCCAGCTCACCAGCGACTGCGCCAGGGCAAGGGTGAGCACCAGGCCGAAACCAACCGCGAGTTTGTGCGCGATCTTCAGATCGCCGAACCACCTGAACATTTGCTGTTGAGCTCCTTTTCCGTGCGCGGGGCACACTGCATGTGCCTTGGGGCAAATCATCTATATGAATGGTCGGCAGAGTACGCGAAATCTGAACGAAAGATTGTAAAAAGGTGATGTCGCAGTGATATCACTTTTGCCGGGTTGTGCATTGGCTGTTGCCTTGGGCAGGCGTTCCCGTGCAGATTTGTGGCTTTGCGCACTTCGCGTGCCTCCAATGACAAAGCCCAACCAGGTACACGGACGATGAGTCACCCCTCGCAATTCACCCTGCTCGGCAAGCGGCGCTTCTTGCCGTTCTTCATTACCCAGTCGCTGGGCGCTTTCAACGACAACCTGTTCAAGCAGTCGCTGATCTTGGCGATCCTCTACAAGCTGAGCCTGGAAGGCGACCGCTCGATCTGGGTCAACCTGTGCGCCTTGCTGTTCATCCTGCCGTTCTTCCTGTTCTCGGCGCTGGCCGGGCAGTTCGGCGAGAAGTTCGCCAAGGACCGTTTGATCCGCGTCATCAAGCTCGCCGAGATCGCCATCATGGCCATTGGCGGCGCAGGCTTTTTGACGGGCCACCCGGTGCTGATGCTGGTGGCGCTGTTCGCCATGGGCACCCATTCGGCGCTGTTCGGGCCGGTCAAGTATTCGATCCTGCCCCAGGCCCTGCGTGAAGAAGAGCTGGTGGGCGGCAACGGCCTTGTCGAAATGGGCACCTTTCTGGCGATCCTGGCCGGCACCATCGGCGCCGGTGTGATGATGTCCTCGGCCAGTTACGCCATGGTGGTGGCGGGCGGTGTGGTCGGCACGGCGGTGCTGGGCTACCTGGCCAGCCGCTGGATCCCGCGTGCGGCGGCGGTGGCGCCACAGATGAAGCTGGACTGGAACATCTTCACCCAATCCTGGGCCACCCTGCGCCTGGGCCTGGGGCAAACCCCCGCGGTGTCGCGCTCGATTGTCGGCAACTCGTGGTTCTGGTTCGTCGGCGCCATTTACCTCACGCAGATCCCGGCTTACGCCAAGGACTGGCTGCATGGCGACGAAACCGTTGTAACGCTGGTGTTGACGCTGTTCTCGGTGGGGATCGCGGTCGGCTCGTTGCTGTGCGAGCGCCTGAGCGGGCGCAAGGTCGAAATCGGCCTGGTGCCGTTCGGCTCGTTCGGCCTGACCCTGTTTGGGTTGCTCTGGTGGTGGCATTCCGGTGATGTGCCGACCACCGAGGTGGCGCACGACTGGCTGGCCTTGCTGGGCATGAGCCAGGCGTGGTGGATCATGCTCTCCATCGTCGGCCTTGGTGTGTTCGGCGGCTTTTATATCGTGCCGCTGTATGCGCTGATCCAGGCGCGCACCGCCGAGCATGAGCGGGCGCGGGTCATTGCCGCCAACAACATTCTCAATGCGCTGTTCATGGTGGTTTCGGCGTTGTTTACCATCGTGTTGATGAGTGTGGTCAAGCTCAGCATCCCGCAGCTGTTCCTGGTGGTGTCGCTGCTCAACGTCGCGGTCAATGCGTATATATTCCGCATCGTGCCGGAATTCACCATGCGCTTTCTCATCTGGCTGCTCAGCCACTCGATGTATCGGGTTGAACACCGCGAATTGCAGCGCATACCAGATGAAGGCGCGGCGTTGCTGGTGTGCAACCATGTGTCGTTCGTCGATGCATTGTTGATTGGCGGGGCGATCCGCCGGCCGATTCGCTTTGTCACCTACTACAAGATCTACAACCTGCCGGTGCTGAACTTCATCTTCCGCACCGCTGGCGCCATTCCCATCGCCGGGCACAGTGAAGACGCGAAGGTGTATGAGCGCGCATTCGAGCGGATTGCCCAGTATCTGGCCGACGGTGAGCTGGTGTGTATCTTCCCTGAGGGCAAGTTGAGTTCGGACGGTGAAATCGACGTGTTCAAGGCCGGCGTCAACCGCATCCTCAAGGACACGCCGGTGCCGGTGATTCCGCTGGCGTTGCAGGGTTTGTGGGGCAGTTTCTTCAGCCGTGACCCGAACAAGGGGGTGTTCAGGCGCCTGTGGTCGCGGGTAACGCTGGTGGCCGGGGAGGCCATCCCTGCCGAGATGGCCAAGCCAGGCACGCTGCGCGAGCAGGTGAGCCTGCTGCGTGGCGAGGTGCGTTAAGCGAGGTGGGTAATGAAGGTCAGCTGGCGCTGACCTTCAGGCCGATCAAGCCGCAGATGATCAGTGCAACGCTGACCAGCCGTACCAGTGCCATGGATTCACCGAACAGGATGATCCCGGCGATGACCGTGCCCACCGCGCCGACGCCGGTCCACACCGCATAGGCGGTGCCCAGCGGCAGTTCCTTCACGGCAAGGCCGAGCAGGCCGAGGCTTACCGCCATGGCGGCGAGGGTGAGTACGGTTGGGAGTGGGCGAGTGAAACCGTCGGTGTACTTCAGGCCAACGGCCCAGCCAACCTCGAACAGGCCGGCGAAAAACAGGATGATCCAGGACATGCTAAGCCTCCATCGAGAGTGAGATGGGGCCGTCCCCGAATGTCACGCGATGCGTCGTGAGGCCGTCCTCACTGTGCGTGCCATGGTGCCGATTAGTGGCTTGCCAGGCAAGCCGGCGCCATGAGGGACATTCTGGGGTTTGGTGTAAACCTGTTCCGGCCTCATCGCAGGCTAGCGCCAGCTCCCACAGAAATCTGGGGCAGGCCTCATTATTGCGATTGTGCGCGGTCTCTGTGGGAGCTGGCGCTAGCCTGCGATGAGGCCGCAACGGCAACCCTCAATCCCTGGCTGGCGCTGCCTGTTCCACTTGCGGCCCAGGCTCCTGCATCCGCCGGAACCAAGTAGAAAGCAGCGCCCCGGAGATGTTGTGCCACACGCTGAACAACGCGCTAGGCACTGCCGCCAGCGGCGAGAAGTGCGCCGCCGCCAATGCTGCCCCCAACCCCGAGTTTTGCATGCCCACCTCCAGTGCCAGCGACTTGCGCTGCGCCAGCGGCAGCTTGCAGAACTTGCCGGTGAGGTAGCCGAGCAAGTAGCCAAAACTATTGTGCAGTATCACCACCGCCATGATCAGCAGGCCGGACTCGGCAATCTTCGCCTGGCTGGCTGCCACCACGGCGCAGACGATCATCACGATACTAACCACCGACACCAGCGGCAGCACTTGCACCGCCGCCTGCACCCGCGCCCCCAACAGACGCTGGGCGAGTACGCCGAGCACGATGGGCAGCATGACCAACTGCAGGATCGACCAGAACATGTCCATGAACGAAACCGGCAGCCAGGCCGAGGCGAGGAACCAGATCAGCGCGGGGGTCAGCAGCGGCGCCAGTAGCGTGGTCACCGCAGCGATGGCCACCGCCAGCGCCAGGTCGCCCTTGGACAGCCACACCATGACGTTGGAGGCCGTGCCGCTTGGGCAGCAGCCGACCAGAATCACGCCCACGGCAATTTCAGGCGGCAGGTGGAACAACTGGCACAACAGCCAGGCCATGCCTGGCATGATCACAAAATGCGCGACCACCCCCAGCGCCACCCGCCACGGCTGGCGGGCGAGGGCGGCGAAGTCGTCGAGCTTGAGGGTCAGGCCCATGCCGAACATCACCAGCCCCAGCAGCGGCACAATGGCCACCTTCAGGCCAATGAACCATTGCGGCATAAGGAAGGCCAGTACGGCGAACACCAGCACCCACAGGGCGAAAGTGTTGCCGACGAAGCGGCTCAGGGCGGCGAGGGCACGCATGGGGCAGGTCCTTTCAGGTTTTGTAGTGGATCAGGTGGTTAGCTGAGGTGGGAGCTTCCATGGTTTTGTACAAACCTGTTCCCGCCAGACATATCTCCTTGTGGCGATCTGCTTTGTGGCGAGCGGGCTTGTCCCGCGTTGGGCTGCGCAGCAGCCCCGGGGTTTTCAGGGCTGCTGCGCAGCCC
>NZ_JABWRG010000066.1:0-27503 GCF_014268825.1 Pseudomonas sp. SWRI51
CATCGCGGGGCAAGCCCGCTCCCACGGTGCCCAGTTCTCTGCGCGACAGCGCAGCCCGGAAGGGCTGGGTGATCTCCTACAGAAATCTGTGCCAGGCCTCAATATTGCAGCTGTGCACCGGCCCTGTGGGAGCTGGCGCTAGCCTGCGATGAGGCCAGCAGCCCGACCCGCCCACCCCACGCGCTGCACCCTATCTCACGCAAAACTCGCAAAATGCGCCTGCATCCGCTCGGCATCTGCCGCTCGCCCGCTGAACAGCTCGAATGCCTTGACCGCCTGAAACACCGCCATGGTCCCCCCATCCAGGGTCTTGCAGCCCAAGGCCCGGGCCTGGCGCAGCAATTCTGTCTCCAACGGGAAATAGATAATCTCGGCCACCCACAACCGCGCATGCAGCAGGTTGGCTGGCAGCGGCATGCCCGGCAGCTTGGCCATGCCCACGGGCGTGGTGTTGACCAGCCCGTCGGCCTCGGCCAGTACATTAGCCAAGTCAGTGCCCAGCGACGCGCGACCTGCGCCGAAACGTTGCGCCAGGTTTTCTACCAAGGCCTGGCCGCGGGCCTGATCCACCTCGAACAACACCAAGTGCTCAACCCCGTCCGCCAGCAGCGCATGGGCCACCGCAGAGCCGGCACCGCCGGCGCCAAGCTGCACCACAAGGTGTTTGCTCACCCCCGGCAAGCCCCTGCGCAAGCCCTCGGCAAAGCCCAGGCAGTCAGTGTTGTGGCCTACCCGCTTGCCATCGCGCAGCACCACGGTGTTGACCGCGCCAATGCCACGGGCCTCTTCCGACAGCTCGTCGAGCAGCGGCAGGATCGCCTGTTTGAATGGGAAGGTGATGTTCAGCCCGGTAAAACCGGTCTGCTCGGCGGCGTCCAGCAGTTGCGCCAGAGCGCTGTCATCGACCCCCAGTTGGTCCGCGTCGATCAGCCTGTACAGATAACGCAGCCTCTGGGCGTCACCCTCATGTTCATGCAGGGCAGGGGTGCGCGAGGCCTGGATGCCGCGGCCGATCAGGCCTGCGAGAATGCCTGAAGTATTCATGCCTGGCCCTCCTTGAGGTGCTCGGCGAACCAGTTCAGGGCCATGCGATACCCTTGGCTGCCAAGCCCGCAGATCACCCCCACAGCAATGCTGGAGACGAACGATACGTGGCGGAACGGTTCGCGCTTGTGCACGTTGGACAGGTGAACTTCGATCACCGGCAGCTCCGCCGCGACCAGTGCATCGCGAATGGCCACAGAGGTGTGGGTCCAGGCCGCAGGGTTGATCACGATGCCATGGCAGCGGCCACGGGCGGCGTGGATCCAGTCGAGCAGCTCGCCTTCGTGGTTGGTCTGGCGAAACTCCAACTGCAAGCCCTGCGCTTGGGCGCTGTCGGCGCACAGGCGGGCGAGATCGGCGAGGGTTTCGTGGCCGTACTGGGCGGGTTCACGGGTACCCAACAGGTTCAGGTTGGGGCCGTTGAGCACGAGAATTCGGGGTGTCATGGCGGGGTATCGCTTTGTTGTTTTTGGTTGACCCGAGTTTTGTACCATCCGGTTAGTTTCGTCAAATCCTTGCGTCAGGATATTGGGCGATTATCGAACCATCGCCGCCATTGTTCGCCTGGGTGCTGCATTACAGAATTGTAATTTCACTGCCACCACCTCGATAACCGCGCCTGCCTAGAGTCCCTCGCCAACGCTTTGAGCTGTTTGTCGACGAGGACTTTCGCCGTGCCCATCCCCCGCAAGATCGCCTTGCTGTGCCTGCTGCTGGCAGGCCCGGCTGGCGCCGAAACGCTGAGCCTGGCCCAGGCGCTCGACGCCGCTTACGCGCAGAACCCGGAGCTGGCCGCTGTGGGCCGCGAAATCGGCATTGCCGAGGGCGAGCGCCGACAGGCCGGGCTGCTGCCGAACCCAGAACTGTCCTGGGAGGTCGAGGACACCCGGCGCAGTACCAGCACCACCACCGTCATGCTCAGCCAGGCGCTGGAGCTCGGCGGCAAGCGCGGCGCGCGCGTAGAGCTTGCCCAAGCTGGCCAGTCGATTGCCCAACTGCAACTGGAGCGCCAGCGAAACGCGCTGCGCGCCGAGGTGATCCAGGCCTACCACGGCGCGTTGCGCGCGCAGACTGCACTGGAGCTGGCGCAGCAATCCCAGGCCCTGACCGAGCGCGGTGTGCGGGTAGCTGAAGGGCGGGTCAAGGCGGGGCAGTCGTCACCGGTCGAGGCCACCCGCGCGCAGGTGCAACTGGCCCAGGCCCAAGCCGCGGTGCGCCGCGCCCAAAGCGGACGCAGCGTGGCCTGGCAGGCGTTGGCGCGGTTGACCGGCAACACTGAAAGCCGCTTCGAGCAACTCGATGCCGCCAGCCTGTCGCCGGGCCCGGCGCCGCGTGTCGAGCAACTGCTGGCGCGGGTCGAACAGAGCGCCGACTGGCGCCTGGCCGCCGCGCAGATCGAACAGGGCGATGCCAGCCTGGGTTCGGCCCGCGCGCAGCGCATCCCCAACCTCACCGTCAGCGTTGGCAGCCAGTACAGCCGCGAGGACCGCGAGCGGGTCAACGTGGTCGGTTTGTCGATGCCGCTGCCGTTGTTCGACCGCAACCAGGGCAATGTGCTGGCTGCTGCCCGCCGTGCCGACCAGGCTCGCGACCTGTATACGGCCGTCTCGTTGCGCCTGCACAGTGAAACCCGCAGTGCCGCCGAGCAATGGGCCAGCGCCATGCAGGACGTACAGGCCTATGACCGCACCATCCTGCCCTCGGCGCAGCAAGCCGTGGACACCGCCACCCGTGGCTTCGAGATGGGCAAGTTCGCCTTCCTCGACGTGCTCGACGCCCAGCGCACCTTGATCGAGGCACGCGGGCTGTACCTGGACGCCCTGGCCCAGGCCAGCGACGCCCGCGCCCAGGTTGAACGCATTTACGGCGAACTCTGAGCCGCTACCCAGCCCCCGACGACTTTCCAGCAGGAGCCCCCATGACCACCCCCCGCAAACTTGCGATCCTCGCCGCAGCCCTGGCAACCCTTGGCCTTGGCGGCCTGGCCTGGACCGGCACTGTCGGCGAGGCCCGCAGCAGTGCCCAGCACGATGATCATGGCGAGGAGGGCCACGGCGAAGAAAGCCATGGCCACGATGAAGAAAAAGCCGAAGGCCACGAAGACGAAGAAGGCCAAGTGCACCTGAGCGGCGAGCAGATCAAAGCCGCCGGGGTGCAATTGATTACCGCCGGCCCCCAGGCGCTCGGCAGCGCGATCAGTTTTCCGGGCGAGATCCGCTTCGATGAGGACCGCACGGCCCACGTCGTGCCCCGCGTCCCTGGCGTGGTCGAATCGGTGCACGCCGAGCTTGGCCAGGCGGTCAAGCGTGGCCAGGTGCTGGCAGTGATTGCCAGCCAGCAGATTTCCGACCTGCGCAGCGAGCAACAGGCCGCCCAGCGGCGCCTGGAGTTGGCGCGGTTGACCTTCGAGCGTGAAAAGCAACTGTGGCAGGAGCGCATCAGCGCCGAACAGGACTACCTGCAAGCGCGCCAAGGCTTGCAGGAGGCCGAAATTGCCGCCGCCAATGCCCGGCAGAAGGTCGCCGCCGTGGCCCCGGCTGGCCAGGGCAACCGTTTCGAGCTGCGTGCACCTTTCGATGCCGTGGTGGTTGAAAAGCACCTGAGCCTGGGTGAGGTGGTGAGTGAGACCAGCAACGCCTTCACCCTGTCTGACCTGAGCCGGGTCTGGGCGACTTTTGCCGTGGCCCCCCGCGACCTCGACAAGGTGGTCAGTGGCCGCGATGTCACCGTCAGCGCCGCTGACCTCAACGCCCAGGTGCAAGGCAAGGTCAATTACGTCGGCAGCCTGCTGGGCGAGCAGAACCGTGCCGCCACTGTACGTGCAACCTTGGCCAACCCCAATGGCGCCTGGCGCCCCGGCCTGTTCGTCAATATCGCAGTCACCGTCGAGCGCTTCGACGCCGCCGTAGTAGTACCCGAAAGCGCGCTGCAAACCTGGGAAGAGCAGACCGTGGTATTCGCCCGCACCGAAGAAGGCTTCCAGGCCCGCCCTGTACAGACCGGCCGGCGTGATGCCGGGCAGGTGGAAATCAGCCAGGGCCTGGCCGCTGGCAGCGTGGTTGCCGGCGCCGGCAGCTTCATCCTCAAGTCCGAGCTGGGCAAAGGCTCGGCTGAACACAGCCACTGACGGGAACGCCTGACATGTTCGAACGCCTGATCCAGTTTGCCATCGAGCAACGCCTGGTGGTCATGCTCGCCGTGGTACTGATGGCCGCCGTGGGTATCCACAGCTACCAGAAACTGCCCATCGATGCGGTCCCCGACATCACCAACGTGCAGGTACAGATCAATACCGCAGCGCCCGGCTACTCGCCCCTGGAGACCGAGCAGCGCATCACTTATGCCATCGAAACCGCCATGGCTGGCCTGCCTGACCTCAAGCAGACCCGTTCGCTTTCGCGCTCGGGGCTGTCGCAGGTGACGGTGATTTTCGATGACAGCGTCGATATCTTCTTCGCCCGGCAGTTGGTCAACGAGCGCCTGCAAGTGGCCCGCGAGCAACTGCCCGAGGGCATTGAAGCGGCCATGGGGCCAATCTCCACAGGCCTGGGCGAGATCTTCCTGTGGACCGTCGAGGCCCAGGACGGTGCCCTGAAAGACGATGGCACCGCCTACAGCGCCACCGACCTGCGGGTGATCCAGGACTGGATCATCAAACCGCAATTACGCAACGTGCCGGGTGTGGCAGAGGTCAACAGTATCGGCGGCCATGCCAAGCAATACCTGATCGCGCCCGACCCCAAGCGCCTTGCCGCCTACAAGCTGACTCTCAACGACCTTGTCGGGGCGCTTGAGCGCAACAACGCCAACGTCGGTGCCGGTTACATCGAACGCAACGGCGAACAGTTGCTGATCCGTGCACCAGGGCAGGTGGCCTCGGCTGACGATATCGCCAACATTGTCATTGCCAGCGTCGAGGGTGCGCCGATCCGCGTCAGCCACGTCGCGCAGGTCGGCCTTGGCCAGGAGATGCGCTCAGGCGCTGCGACCGAAAACGGCCGCGAAGTGGTGCTGGGTACGGTGTTCATGCTGATCGGCGAAAACAGCCGCAGCGTGTCCCAGGCCGTGGCGGCCAAGCTTGAAGAGATCAACCGCAGCCTGCCCAAGGGCGTTGTCGCCGTTACCGTCTACGACCGCACCAACCTGGTCGAAAAAGCCATCGGCACGGTGAAGAAGAACCTCATCGAAGGCGCGATCCTGGTCATTGCCGTATTGTTCCTGTTCCTGGGCAATATCCGTGCGGCGCTGATTACCGCCATGGTCATCCCGCTATCGATGCTGTTCACCTTCACCGGCATGTTC
This sequence comes from Pseudomonas sp. SWRI51, assembly GCF_014268825.1. Taxonomy (NCBI): domain Bacteria; kingdom Pseudomonadati; phylum Pseudomonadota; class Gammaproteobacteria; order Pseudomonadales; family Pseudomonadaceae; genus Pseudomonas; species Pseudomonas sp. SWRI51. The sequence continues at coordinate 5,347 of NZ_JABWRG010000066.1, forward strand.
AGCAACAAGGTCAGCGCCAACCTGATGAGCCTGGGCGCGTTGGACTTCGGCATCATCGTCGACGGTGCAGTGGTGATCGTCGAGAACGCCATCCGCCGCTTGGCCCACGCCCAGCAACGCCATGGCCGCATGCTGACCCGCAGCGAGCGCTTCCATGAAGTGTTCGCCGCCGCCCGCGAGGCGCGCCGGCCGCTGATCTACGGGCAGTTGATCATCATGGTGGTGTACCTGCCGATCTTTGCCCTCACCGGGGTCGAGGGCAAGATGTTCCATCCCATGGCCTTCACTGTGGTGCTGGCGCTGCTGGGCGCGATGATTCTGTCGGTGACGTTCGTGCCGGCGGCGCTGGCGCTGTTCGTGACCGGCAAGGTCAGGGAAGAAGAGGGCGTGGTGATGCGCACCGCGCGCCGTCGCTATGCACCGGTGCTTGAGTGGGTGCTGGGCCGGCGCAACCTGGCATTTGCCGCTGCGGCCACCGTGGTGGTGCTGTCGGGTGTGCTGGGCAGCCGCATGGGCAGCGAGTTCATCCCAAGCCTCAGCGAGGGCGACTTTGCCTTGCAGGCACTGCGCGTACCCGGCACCAGCTTGTCGCAGTCGGTGGACATGCAGCAGCGCCTCGAACAAGCCATCATTGAGCAGGTGCCAGAGGTCGAGCGGGTGTTCGCGCGTACCGGCACGGCTGAAATCGCCTCCGACCCGATGCCGCCGAATATCTCCGATGCCTATGTAATGCTCAAGGAGCGTAAGCACTGGCCAGACCCAGACAAACCTCGTGAGGCGCTGATCGCCGAAGTGCAACGCGCCGCAGCCGGCGTGCCGGGCAGCAACTACGAGCTGTCGCAGCCGATCCAGTTGCGCTTCAACGAGCTGATTTCCGGGGTGCGCAGCGATGTCGCGGTGAAGGTCTTCGGTGACGACATGGCCGTGCTCAACCGCACCGCGGCACAGATCGCCGCGCGCCTGCAGCAAGTACCGGGCGCCTCGGAGGTCAAGGTCGAGCAAACCACCGGCCTGCCGGTGCTGACCATCGACATTGACCGCGACAAGGCCGCCCGGTATGGCTTGAACGTGGGTGATGTGCAGGACGCCATCGCCATCGCCGTTGGCGGGCGCACCGCTGGCACGCTGTATGAAGGCGACCGCCGTTTCGACATGGTGGTGCGCCTGGCCGAACCGCTGCGCACCGATGTCGACGGGCTGTCCAGTCTGCTGATTCCAGTACCGGCCAATACTGCCAACGGCGCCGGGCAGATCGGCTTCATTGCGCTGGGCCAGGTGGCGACACTGAATCTGGAGCTTGGCCCCAACCAGGTCAGCCGTGAGGACGGCAAGCGCGTGGTGGTGGTCAGCGCCAACGTGCGTGGCCGTGACCTCGGTTCGTTCGTGCAGCAAGCGTCGCAGGCGCTGATCGACCAGGTGCCGATTCCGCCGGGTTACTGGACCCGCTGGGGTGGCCAGTTCGAGCAACTGCAATCGGCGGCCGAGCGCTTGCAGGTGGTGGTGCCGGTGTCGTTGCTGTTGGTCATGGCGCTGCTGCTGCTGATGTTCAACAACCTCAAGGATGGCCTGTTGGTGTTCACCGGTATTCCGTTCGCCCTCACCGGTGGCGTATTGGCGCTGTGGCTACGCGACATCCCGCTGTCGATTTCGGCTGGGGTGGGCTTTATCGCGCTGTCTGGGGTTGCCGTGCTCAACGGCCTGGTGATGATCGCCTTCATACGCAACCTGCGCGAAGAAGGCCGCGGCCTGCGCGCTGCGGTAGAAGAGGGCGCCTTGACCCGCTTGCGCCCGGTGCTGATGACCGCGTTGGTGGCATCCTTGGGCTTCATCCCCATGGCCCTTGCGACCGGCACCGGCGCCGAGGTGCAACGGCCCCTGGCGACCGTGGTGATCGGCGGCATCCTGTCGTCCACGGCGCTGACGCTTTTGGTGTTGCCGGCGTTGTACCAATGGGCGCACAGGCGCGAGGAAGACGCCGAAGCAGAGGCGGGCTAGCTGCCCTCAGCTGTGCGGCACCTGGTGCGTGGCCGGGGTGGCGGCATATTGCCCTTTGAGGTGGCCTTGGTCATCGAGCAGGTAGGCATCCATGATTTCGCGCACCACGGGGCCGGCGACACGACCGCCGGCCTCGCCGTTTTCGATCATCACCGCCACCACCATGGCCGGATGATCAGCCGGGGCGAAGCCGACGAACAGCGCGTTGTCACGGTGCCGCTCCAGGGTCTTGTTGCGGTTGTAGCGCTCGCCCTGCTTGATCGCCACCACCTGCGCGGTGCCGCTCTTGCCGGCAATGCGGTACTGCGCGCCGGCGGCTGCGGCGCGGGCAATGCCGCGCGGGTCGTGCATGACCATCTGCATGCCCTGGCTGACTTGGTCCCATGCCCGTTTGTCGTGCAGCACGATGTCCGGCATCGGGTTGGGGTCCTGCGGCTGCTCGCCGCCAATGGTCATCGCCAGGTGTGGCCTGTGCCAGGCGCCCTTGCTGGCCAGCAGGCTGGTGGCCTGGGCCAGTTGCAGCGGGGTGACCTGCATGTAGCCTTGGCCAATGCCGAGGATCAGCGTTTCGCCCGGGAACCACGCCTGGCGCCGCGTGGCGCGCTTCCAGGCCTGTGATGGCATCAGCCCGGCGGCTTCCTCGAACATGTCCAGCGAGACCTTCTGGCCCAGGCCGAACTCGGCCATGTAGTCATGCAGGCGGTCGATACCGAGCTTATGCGCGAGGTCATAGAAGTAGGTGTCGTTGGAACGCATGATGGCGGTGTACATGTCTACCCAGCCATCGCCGCTGTGGTTCCAGTTGCGGTATTTGTGGTCGTAGTTGGGCAGCTCGTAGTAGCCGGGGTCGAACACTCGGCTGGCGGGGTTGATCACGCCGCTGTCGAGCCCAGCGATGGCCACTTCCGGCTTGACCGTCGAGCCCGGCGCGTACAGCCCGCGCAGCACGCGGTTGAACAGCGGCCGGTCGATCGAATCGCGCAGCGCTGCGTATTGCTTGAAACTGATGCCCTTGACGAACAGGTTGGGGTCGAAACTGGGGTTGCTGACCATCGCCAGCACGTCGCCGTTGGCCGGGTCCAGCACCACCACGGCGCCGCGCCTGTCACCCAGGGCTTTCTCGGCGGCCTGCTGCAGCTGGGCGTCCAGGCTCAGCACGATATCCTTGCCCGGCACCGGGTCGTGATGGCGCAGCACGCGCATCACCCGGCCCTGGGCGTTGGTTTCGACTTCTTCATAGCCCACATGGCCGTGCAACTGCGCTTCATAGAAACGCTCGATACCGGTCTTGCCGATCGACTGGGTGCCGCGGTATTCGGTGCTGTCGAGCACCTTGGCTTCCTTTTCGTTGATCCGCCCCACATAGCCGACCGAATGGGCGAAATGCTCTGCCAGTGGGTATTCGCGGATGAACTGCGCCTCGACTTCCAGCCCCGGCAGACGGAACTGGTTGACCGCCAGCAGGGCGATCTGCTCCTCGCTCAGGCCAAACATCAGGGTGACCGGCTCGAATGGCTTGCGGGCGCGGCGCAGGTCCTTGTCGAATTGCAGGCGGTCGTCTTCGGACAGGCCCAGAATCTGCGTCAGGCTGTCCAGCACCTGGGCAGCGCTGCCGGCACGCTCGCGGGTCATGGTCAGGTTGAAGCTGGGCTTGTTGTCGGCCAGTACCACGCCATTACGGTCGTAGATCAGGCCGCGTTCCGGCGGAATCGGCAGCACATGCACGCGGTTGTTTTCCGACACGGCCGACTGTTGGTCGTGCTGCACCACCTGCAATACATACAGCCGGCTTACCAGCACAGTCACCAGGCCCAGAACCAGCAAGGCGCAGGCCAGCAACCGGCGGTTGACCAGGCTTTTTTCGGTCTGGTGGTCTTTGAGGGGTATGGGTTGCGGCATCGGTAGCTCGGCGAGATCAGGCGCGGGAGCGGCCGGCTCCCTGCGCGCACAGACAAAGGCCGGGGATGCTACCCAAGCCCTTGCCGGGGCTCAACCTGCCGGCAACGCCGAGGCCGGCCTGAGCCTGCATGGGGCCCGGTATCAGGGCGATACGGGCTACATGAAGATTCGTTCATCCGGCCGTTATCGGCAGTTGCCGGCCTTGCGGTAGCCCGCAGCCAGGGCCTGGGCTTCGGAATCGAACGGCACCTGGTTTTTTGCCGCCACCTGGTTGTAGCCCGGGCAGCCGTTGGCCAGGTGGTAGATGTGGCTGTTGCGGTTGCCCAGCACCGCGCCCTGGGCGGCAGCGCGGGCCGGGGCAGGGCTTGGTGCGTTGCTGGCCACGCTGCTGGCGGCACCTGCCGGCTTGTAGCCCGGCGTCCAGCTACGCTCGCCGGTGACGAACGGGTTGCTGTGCCCCATCACCGCGGCGATACGGCGGTCGCGCACCTTTTCCCACTCGGTGACCGGGTACTGCTTGTTCCAGGCCATCAGCAGCTGCTGTTGCTGGCGCGACATGTTCAACTGGTAGCGATCGAACATGTAGAACGTGGTGCGCGCTACCAGGCCTTTCACCGCGTCGCGCGGTTCCGCGGCTTTCTGCACGAAGTCGACCTTGGTCGGGCATTGCCCGTATTGCGCAGGCACGCCGCTGACCATGCCGTAGTTGAAGTTGCTGCGGTCACCGTTGACCTCGCCGACGGCGGGGTAGATGTTGAACAGGTCGGCTTCCATGGCGCGGAATACCGGGTCCTTGTCGACGCAGGCTTCACGGCCGCCATTTTGCCAGCACTGGCGCTGGTGGCCGAAGGTCCAGGCCGGGACGATGTGTTCCCATTCAGTGCGCTCGGCGCGGTTCTGCTGCTTGCGCGCTTCAAGGCCGCACGAGCCCGGATCGATACGCCCGCCCGACTTGCCGACCCACGTCCATTTGCAGCCGCAGTACAAATCGCCCTGGGCGCTGCTGGCCTGGTCGAGGTAGACCTTCTGCTTGGCGACTACCTTGGCTTCGGTGAAAGTGGCCGGGGGCGTGGCAAAGGCACAGGGCACCAGGCTGAGGAACAACGATGCGGCATACAACAGTCTTTTCATTGGGCGTAGATCAACGTCGGAAAAAACGCGATTATACGCAGGAAAATCATACGGTTGAGGCTGGATTGGCCGCTGTTGAGGGGCGCCACAGGTGCAACGGAATTTTGGCCGCGCCACGCGCTCTCATTCGGAAATATATCCTGTAATACACTTTTTTCCCGTAAACAGTGGGGTGAGCGCCGTTTACAGCGGTGCAGCGCTTGAATCCATTGTTGACCTCGTTACTATCTCCGCTTGGTTCTGGGGCGCGCATCGATGCGTGGCCCCGCCACACTCTCAAGGTATTGCCCCATGATTTGGTTTCTGGAAGGTCAGGCTTCGCAGCGTGATGTAATCCTCGGTGCGCGGGAGGCGCTGCCGGCCGATGTGCAGGTGTTCGCCTCGCATGCCGGAGACCGCCCTGAGATTACCGGCGTCGCCGATGTTGGCCTGCGCGAGCCGCAGGCCACCGAAGAGCGCCTGGCCTGGGTCATCGACACCGCCAAGCGCCACGGCATCCAGCTGGTGGTCGCCGGGCGCAATGGCGCGTTGTACGAACAGCACCGCGCCGACTTCGCCGCTGCCGGCATCACCCTGGTAACGGGGGGACTGAGCATGCGCACCTTCGATCAGGTCGACCACAAGGACCAGTTCACCGCCGAAGCCGAGCGCGCCGGGCTTGCCTGCATTCCGGCCATCACGGTCAACGACGCCGCGCAACTTGAAGCTGCCTATACCCGCCTGGCCAGTGCCGGCGAGGTCTGCATCAAGCCCGCCGTGGGCATTTATGGCCAGGGTTTCTGGCGCTTCAAGGCCAGCGCCGACCCGTTCCGCTGCTTCGCCAACCCCGACGCCCGCGAGGTCGACTTCGCCACCTATCACCGCGCCTACGCGGCGGCAGAGCCGCACAAGCCGATGCTGGTCATGCCTTACCTGCCCGGCACCGAGTGCTCGGTGGACATGGTCTGTGAGGGCGGTGAGGTTGTAGCCTGGGTGGGCCGGCGCAAGGCAGGCGTTCATCAAACGTTCGAGCGCGACTCGGCAGCTACGGCGCTGGCCATTGCTGCGGCGCGGCACTTTGGCTGTGACGGCATCGTCAACGTGCAGACCCGCGACGACGCCCACGGCCAGCCGCATCTGCTCGAAATCAACCCGCGTTATTCCGGTGGCATCGGTTACACCCGCGCTACGGGTATCAACCTGCCGGGCGTGTTTGCCACCCGCCGTCTGGGCCTTGTACCACCCGTCGGCGAATGGCTGGAGGGTGCGCGGGTCAAGGCGATCACGGTAGCCGTGGTGCTTCCCGCTTGATGTCAAAAAGGCCGACATTCTGTTACATTTCGGTTCTTATTGGAGAACCATGTCATTCAGGGAGCGAGACATGCTGACGCCGGGCGCGAACATTGCACTGAGTTCGCCTAAAGCCTCATGGACACTTGAAACCTCACTGCACGAAGCCTTCGGCAATTCCACCGCAGTGGCCCTGATTCCAGTCGATGACAAGCGCTCCCCGAAGGGCAGCGCCGCCCTGTTGCATGCCGAGCAAAGCGCCTGGATGCGCTGGAGCGGTGACCGCAGCAAGATCATCTGCGACCTGCAACTGGACACCTTGCCCGCGGGCAGCGACCGGGTGCTACTTGTGGTGTACCGCTACTCCAATATTGGCCCCATCGACCAACTGGGCACGCTGCGTGTGCGCCTTGAAGGCGGCGCCAGCTATGACCTGGATGTCTCTGGCAATGGCGAAAGCGCGCTGATCTTCGGCGAGTTCTACCTGCGGGCAGGGCAGTGGAAGTTCCGCGCCCTGGCTGAAGGCTCGGCCTATGGCCTGAGCGCACTGGCCCGGCGCATGGGCATCGAAATCGACGACGCCCATCCAGAACGTGCGCCGTCTGGCGGCGGCAACCCGCGTTGCAGCGCTGCAACCGGCACCGGCTTTGCCGTGGCAAGCGGCGCGCTTTTGACCTGCGCCCATGTCATCGAAGGCATGTCCCATATCGAAATCAACTCCTTCACCGGGCGCCACCGTGCAGAGCCGGTGATGGTCGATACCACCAACGACATTGCCCTGCTTCGGGTTGAAGGCGTGCAGCTGCAGCCGGTGCGTTTTGCCAGCCGCGGCGGCAGCTCGCTGGGCGACCCGGTCACCGCCGTAGGCTTTCCCATGGCCGGTTTCGCAGGCGGCGGTGCCCACGTTACCCAAGGCGGCGTTTCGGCGCTGTTCGGGCTGCGCAACGATGCCAGCCTGCTGCAGTTCACCGCCGCCATCCAGCCAGGCTCCAGCGGCAGCCCGCTGTTCGATGCCGGCGGTCGGGTGGTGGGCATGGTCACCTCCACGGTGCCGGATGCGCAAAACATGAACTTTGCGGTCAAGTCGCACCTGCTTTGCGCCTTTCTCGAGGCTTGTCACATCGGCATCGACCACGACGACAGCAACCTCACGCAGACCCCGGCGCAGATCGCCAAGGGCGTGCAGCCGTCGCTGTGGAAGGTCGAAGCACGCAACTGATGCCAGTCATTCATTGAAAACACACGTGCGCAGCGTAGCGTCGACGCGACCTGGCACAGGATTGAAGTATGGAGCAACACCTAGTGGATCAAGCGGTTACCAAACTCAGCGCAACGCTCAAGCGTGGAGTGCTGCAGGTCGATGTCGAACAGGCCTCGATCGCACCGCAGTCGCTGTTCGGCTTTGCCGAGCGGCGCAACCCCAAACGCGCGTTTCTGTTCGTATCGCGCGTGCTCGGCAAGCACATTCCGGTCAAACCCTCGGTCATGGAATTCACCTACCAGGCGCTGGCTGAAAAAATCCCCGCCGACCTGCCGGGCCCCGTGCTGGTTGTCGGCATGGCCGAAACCGCCGTAGGCCTTGGCGCCGGGGTGCACCGTGCCTACGCCCGCAGCCGCCCGGACAGCCTGTATATCGTCAGTACACGCCACCCGGTCGGTGACGCCATCTTTGCCCGCTTCGAAGAAGAGCACAGCCACGCCAGTGCGCACCTTGTGCACGAACCTGTAGACGCCGAACTGGCGCGCATGATGCGTGAAGCGCGGTCGCTGGTGCTGGTCGACGACGAAGCCTCCACTGGCAAGACCTTCGTCAACCTGCACCGTGCGTTGGTCGATGCTGGCCTTGGTCGCATCGAGCGTGTGGTCACCTGCGTGCTGACCGACTGGTCGGCGGGCGCGGTATCGGCGGGCATTGGCCAGCATGCTGACCAAGTGTCGCTGCTCAGCGGTGCCTACCAGTTCATCGAGGATCCACTGGCGCCGCTGCCGGATATGCCGCAAACCGGCACCGTGGCCGTTGGTTCATGGCCGATAGACCCAAGCAACGACTGGGGGCGGTTGGGCACCCGAGCGGTTGCCGACACCCTTGGGCTGGACATCCAGGCGAACCCGGGCGAGCGCATTGCTGTGATCGGCACCGGCGAGTTCGTCTGGAAGCCGTTCTTGCTGGCCGAGCGCCTGGAGCGCGCAGGCGCCGAGGTGTACTTCAGCTCGACCACCCGTTCACCGATTGCCCTGGGCCACGCCATTGAGCACGCCCTGAGCTTTGCCGACAACTACGGGCTGGGTATCGTCAACTTCCTTTACAACGTGGCGCCCGGTCAGTTCGACCGTGTGCTGATCTGCAGCGAGACAGACGCCCAGGCCATGCCTGTGGAGCTTGTCCAGGAACTGGATGCGCAGGTGATCGTCGATGGCCGCTAATCGCCCGCTGGTACTTATCGACCTGGACGACACGCTGTTCCAGACCGCCCGCAAGATGCCGCCAGGCACGCCGCGCCACCCGGCTTCATACGATGTCGACGGCGGCGTCAGCGGCTATCAGACCACCGTGCAGAAATCCTTCGTCGAGTGGCTGCTCGCCTGCACCGACGTGGTGCCGGTAACCGCGCGCAGCGCCGAGGCATTCTCCCGTGTACGCCTGGGTTTCAGTGGCGCCGCCATCTGCTCCCACGGTGGCCTGATGCTCAACCCGGATGGCAGCGTCAACCTGCACTGGCACGGTGTCATGGGCCAACTACTCGGCAGCTTCCAGGAGCGCCTGCCGGTGCTCTGCGAAACCGCGCTGCAAATCGGCGAGGAGCACGGCGTGTCGCTGCGGGGCTGGGTCGTGGAAGAGGCTGAACAGCGCCACTACGTAGTCATCAAGCATAACGACGGCAGCGATGCCGACCTGCTGATGGTGCTGGGCAAGCTGCGTGATGCTGGCCTGCTCGAAGGCATGCATACCCACGCCAACGGCAACAACCTGGCGCTGCTGCCCCACGGCCTGTCCAAGGCGGCGGCGGTGCAGCACTATCTGGAACTGGACCGCGCCCAACACGGCGAGCGGCCAGTGCTGGGCTTTGGTGACAGCATCACCGACCTTGGTTTCATGAACCTCTGCCATTTCTGGTCGACGCCGGTGAACAGCCAGCTCGCCAAATGCCTGGACGGGGTGCTGCATGTTTGATCGCCACCTGCTTGAGCAGACCGTCGGCAGCGGCAGTTATCTGCCCGAAGATGTCCAGTTTTTGCTGCGCCCGGTCAGCATCGGCCTGACCGATGTGCTGGAGAAGGAGCGCCTGATCCAGACCCAGCAGAAACACTACTCCGAGATGATCAGCCAGGAAGATGCACCGTCCGCGGCGCACATGGCACTGTTCGAGCGTGCGCTGGCGCAAAATGGCCAGCGCATGGCGGCCGACGTGCAGGCGCTGGCGCTGGCGTTGCACGCGCATTATCAGGGGCCTGAGATCGTGCTGGTGTCCTTCGTGCGTGCCGGGCTGCCGCTGGGTGTGCTGCTGCGCCGCGCATTGAACGGGCTCGGGCGTAAGGCTCATCACTACGGCATCAGCATCGTCCGCGACCGCGGCATCGACAAGGTGGCCCTTGAGGCAATCATCGCTGCCCACGGCGCCGAAAACATTGTCTTCGTCGATGGCTGGACCGGTAAGGGCGCCATCTGCGGCGAAATCGTCCGCAGCCTTGGCGACGACCCGCGTTTCCCAAGCAAACCGCGCCTGGTGGTGCTCGCCGACCCCTGTGGGCGCGCCTGGCTGGCCGCCTCGGCCGAAGACTGGATCATCCCATCGGGCATCCTCGGCGCCACGGTGTCAGGGCTGGTGTCGCGTTCGATCTGGCCCGCCGACGGCGGCCTGCATGGGTGCGTGGTCTATGATCACTTGCGCGCCTGCGACGTGACCCGCTCGTTCATCGAGCAGATCGAAGCCCTGCGCGCCGGCATTACCGCAAGCCCGGCGCAGCCGTGGAGCGACGAGCAGGCTGCGGGCTTGCAGCGTGACGCGCTGGGCGTGGTGCAGAGCCTTGCCGAGCGTTTTGATATCAGCAACCTGAACCGCATCAAGCCGGGCATCGCCGAGGCGACCCGCGCGGTGCTTCGCCGGGTGCCGGACCAAGTGCTGGTGCGCGACCGCAGCGATGCCGATGTGCAACTGCTGATCCACCTGACTGACCGCGCCGGCCTGCAAGTGCAGCAGGTGGGTGATGTGTTGGGGCCGTATCGTGCTGTAACCGTTATTCGAGGGGTTAGCTGATGGAGCGTGTATCGCCCTATGCCCTGGGGGCCACGTTGTACATGCCGGCAACCCGCGCCGACATCCTTGAGGTGATCGCCGGGCACAAACTCCCAGGCCTGCGCTCGCTGGTGATCTGCCTGGAGGACGCGGTGGCTGCCATCGACGTCGACAGCGCCTTGAATTCGCTGCGCGCCGTGCTGCGCGGCATGTTGCTGGAAGGGCGTCGTGCCGACGGGCCGCTGGTGTTCGTGCGCCCTCGCGACAGCGAGATGGCCGCAGCGCTCAACGACTGGCCGGAAATCGCCGCCGTCGATGGTTTCGTGGTGCCCAAACTCACCTTGGCCAGCCTGCCATTGTGGGCGCGCGCGGTCTCGCGTGCGGAACTGCTGCTGATGCCCACGCTCGAAACCAGCGAGGTCTACAACCCGACCGCGATGGCTGAGCTTGGCTGCGCACTGCGCCAGTCGCTCGGCGGCCGCATCCTGGCGTTGCGCATTGGCGGCAACGACTTGATGGGCTGCCTGGGCCTTCGTCGAAACCCATCAACCACCCTGTACCAGACGCCCATGGGCTATGTCATTCCAATGCTCGCCGGGGTGCTGGGTTCGCAGGGGTTCGCGCTTACCGCGCCGGTGTTCGAGCAGCTGGCCACCCCTGGCCTGCTCGATGAGGAGCTACAACTGGATATCGCCCATGGGCTGGTCGGCAAGACCGCCATTCATCCCTCGCAGATCGCGCAGATTCACGACAGTTTCCGCGTCACGCTGGACGACCTGAACTGCGCCAGGCTGATTGTCAGCGAGCAGGCGCCGGCGGTGTTCCGCCACAACGACGCCATGCTCGAGCCTGCCACCCATCACAACTGGGCGGTCAATATCATCGAACGTGCGCGCTGGCACGGCGTGAAGGCGGCCGAGGCCAGCCTTGCCGAGCCGGTGCGGCTTGCGGAGGTGGCTCGATGACCCAGGACATGCTTGAAGCGGGCCCGGCAACGGCGCCAGTGCTGTCGGTGTTTGACTTCGATGGCACGCTCACGCACCACGACAGTTTCGTACCCTTCCTGCTGTTTGCCTTTGGCAAGCGCGGGTTTGCCGCGCGGGTGTGGCGCATGCTGCCGGCATGCGTGCGCTATCTGGGCAAAGGGTTGACCCGTGATGAACTCAAGGCGGTGTTGATCGCAACCTTTCTGGCCGGCACCGACGAGCACTGGATCCGGCAACAGGCCAAGGCCTTCGCCGAGGCGAATTTCAAGCGCCTGATGCGCCCGACGGGTGTCAAATCGGTAGCCGCCGAGGTTGCCAGTGGCGCCCAGGTGACCATTTGTTCGGCTTCGCCGCGCCTGGTGCTGGAGCCATTTGCCCAGCGCCTTGGCATCAAGCTGATCGCCACCGAGCTTGAAGTCGTCGAAGGCCGCTTGACCGGGCAGATCAGCGGCAGCAACTGCCGCTGCGAAGCCAAGGTGCTGCGCCTGGAAGCGGTTTACGGCTCGCTCGATAAATACCGCCTGCGGGCCTGGGGTGATACCCGTGGCGACCACGAATTGCTGGCTGCAGCGCAAGAGCCGCACTGGCGCCATTTCCACCCACGCTGGCAGCGCCGGCGGTTGAACATCGCAAAAATCGGTGCACGCTTGCAGCCAGGCGAAGCGACCACACATTCCGTAACGGGTGTCGATGACGGCACCACGCAGCATAACGATCAAAAAGGAGCGTAACGATGGCACTGACCCTCTCGAAGAACCAGAGCATCTCTCTTGAAAAGACCGGCGGCGCCGGCCTGACCAAGGTTACCCTCGGCCTTGGCTGGGACCCGGAAAAAACCGGTTTCATGGGCAAGCTGTTCGGCCAGGGCGACAGCATCGACCTGGATGCCTCGTGCATTCTGTTCGATGCCAACCTGCAGCCGGTCGACCTTGTCTGGTTCCGCCAACTGCAATCGCGTGACGGCTCGATCCGCCACTCCGGCGACAACCGCACCGGCGAAGGTGACGGCGACGACGAGTCGATCTCGGTAGACCTGAGCGCGCTGCCAGCCAGCGTCACTCACTTGGTGTTCACCGTGAACTCGTTCACCGGCCAGAGCTTCGAGCGGGTCAAGAACGCCTACTGCCGTATCGTCAATGCCGCCAACAAAAGCGAGCTGGCCCGCTTCAACCTGACCGAGCAGGGCAAGCACACCGGCGTGGTCATGGCCAACTTGTCGCGCGGCGCGTCGGGCTGGGAATTCAAGGCTATCGGCCAGACCACCTCGGGCCGCACTGCGGACGACCTGGTCAGCCTGGCAGCCCAGGCGGTGCGTCCATGACCACCCTTGGCCCGGGGGCCAACGCTGCTGTCGGCAGCGGTAACCTGCGGGTCGAGGTGGTCTACACCCCGATTCCTGGCGTCGACCTGGACGTTTCGGCCTTCGCCCTTGCCGCCACTGGCAAGGTGCGCAGTGACAACGACATGTGCTTCTACGGCCAGCCCAGCGTGCTGGGCGGTGCCGTGCAACTGCTCGACTCGGCTGCCGGGCGTGCTGCGTTCAGTATCAACCTGGCGAACCTGGATGCGTCGATCGAGAAAATCGCACTGACGGCCACGCTGTACGAGAACAAGGCCAGCTTCGACCGGGTGTCGAGCCTGAGCGTGAGCGTAAGTGGTGGTATCGAAGCGCAGATCCCCACCGCAGGCATGAAAGAAACCGCGTTGATACTCGGTGAGTTCTATCTGCGCCAGGGCCAGTGGAAGTTCCGCTGCGTCGCCCAGGGCTTTGCCGGTGGCCTTGCGCCGCTGGCGACCCACTTTGGCGTCGACGTTGCCGCGCCGGCTCCTTCAGCGGCGCCTGCTCCAGCACCCGCGCCGGCCCCGGTGGCAACGCCTGCGCCGCCACCTGCGCCAAAGCCGAGTGTCAGCCTGAGCAAGGTGACCCTGGACAAGACCCGGACCTCGATCAGCCTGGAGAAGTCTGCAGGCGGTTTTGGCGAGATTCGCGTCAACCTGAACTGGAACAAGGGCAAGGCCGGCTTCTTTGGCCGTGGCAAATCCATCGACCTGGACGTGGGCTGTCTCTACGAGCTGCAGGATGGCGAAAAAGGCTGTGTGCAGGCGCTGGGCAATGCGTTTGGCGCGTTGAACCACGAGCCGTTCGTGCAGTTGATGGGTGATGACCGCACCGGCGCGGTGGCCGGAGGTGAATGGTTACATATCAATGGCAGCCAGTGGAACCGTATTCGCCGTATTCTGGTCTACGCGTTCATCTACGAAGGCGCGCCGAACTGGCGTGAAACCGACGGCGTGGTGACCATTTTCGTCCCCGGCCAGGCAGAGATCGAAGTGCGCCTGAACGAGGAGGGCGGCAGCCTGGGTTGCTGTGCCATTGCCTTGCTCGAAAACGACAACGGTAGCGTCAAGGTGACCCGTCGTGTGGACTTCCATCGCTCGCAAAAGCCGATGGATGAAGCCTACCGCTGGGGCATGAACTGGGGCCGCGGCTCGAAGTAATCGGGCAGCGGCAGGGAAACCGGGCGGCGTGCCGCCCACTGTGTTGGTGGCCGGGGCTGTCCCCGGCTGGTTTTAACTTTTAGGTAGACAATTGTGGAAGTGACTCATCTCGGTTTCCCCCCGCTGACCATGGCGGTTTTCGTCGGCATCGCCGTTGGCGCATTGCTGCTGGACATGGTTACCCACCGCGGCGACAAGCCGGTATCGCTGATGAAAGCTTCGGTCTGGTCGATCTTCTGGATCGCCATTTCCCTGGCCTTCGCCGGCTTCCTCTATTTCGAGCACGGCGCCCAGGTCGCCAGCCTGTTCGTCACCGGCTATGCGCTGGAGAAAGTGCTGAGCGTCGACAACCTGTTCGTGTTCATGGCCATCTTCGCCTGGTTCAAGGTGCCGGACGGCCTGCGCCACCGTGTGCTGTACTGGGGCATCATCGGCGCCATCGTGTTCCGCGGCGTGTTCGTGGCCATCGGTACCGGCCTGCTGGCCTTTGGCCCATGGGTGGAGGTGGTCTTCGCGATCATCGTTGCCTGGACCGCGGTCATGATGCTCAGAAGCGGCGGTGACGACGAAGAAGAGGAAGACTACTCCAAGCACATGGCTTATCGTTTCGCCAAGAAGCTGTTCCCGGTGTGGCCAAAACTGCACGGCAACAAGTTCTTCGTGCGCCGCAAGGAGCTTGAAGGTGAGCTGCTGAAGCCGGAAAACCAAGGCATGACCCTGGCAGCCAAAGGCGGCCTGTTCGCCACGCCGCTGTTCCTGTGCCTGGTAGTCGCCGAAGTTTCCGATGTATTGTTCGCCTTCGACTCGGTGCCTGCGGTTATCGCAGTCAGCCGTGAACCGCTGATCGTGTACTCGGCCATGCTGTTCGCCATCCTTGGCCTGCGTACCATGTACTTCGTGCTCGAAGCACTGAAACGCTACCTGGTGCACCTGGAGAAAGCGGTTATCGCGCTGCTGTTCTTCATTGCCGTCAAGCTTGGCCTGAACGCCACTGACCACATGTTCCACCACGGCTACACCATTGACCCCAATACCAGCCTCATCATCGTCATGGTGGTACTGGTGATCGGCATTCTGGCCAGCGTCGTCTTCCCGGAAAAGGAAGACAAGTCGGCCGAATCCAACTGATACACAGGCAATTCAACAAGGAGTTATGCAATGGCTTTGTCCCTGCAAAAAGGCGGTAACCTCTCGCTGACCAAAACCGATCCGTCGCTGACCAAGATCATTGTCGGCCTGGGCTGGGACCCACGCGCCACCGACGGCACCGAATTCGACCTGGATGCCAGTGCCTTCCTGCTGGGCGCCGGCGATCAGGTCCGCAGCGAAGCCGATTTCATCTTCTACAATCAGCTGCGCAGCGTTGATGGCTCGGTAGAGCACACCGGCGACAACCGCACCGGCGCCGGCGACGGTGACGACGAGGTGATCAAGGTCGACCTGAGCCGTGTACCTGCCGACGTCCAGAAGATCGTCTTCACCGTGACCATTCACGATGCCGAAGCGCGTAAGCAGAACTTCGGCCAAGTAGGCGGCGCGTTCATTCGTGTCGTCAACGAGGTGAGCAACAGCGAAGTGGTTCGTTACGACCTGGCTGAAGACGCCTCGACCGAAACCGCAATGATTTTTGCCGAGCTGTATCGCAACAATGGCGAGTGGAAGTTCCGCGCTGTCGGCCAGGGTTATGCTGGCGGTCTGCGTGCTGTTGCCACCAGCTTCGGCCTGAAGTTCTAAGTCCCTTACCTAACACAGGAGCGCAACCATGGCTGTTAGCCTGAGCAAAGGCGGTAACGTATCGCTGTCCAAAGAAGCCCCTGGCCTGACCGAGATCGTGGTCGGCCTGGGCTGGGATGCACGCGTTACCGATGGCACCGAGTTCGACCTGGACGCCTCGGTGTTTGTAGTGGGTGAAAACGGCAAGGTCCTGAACGACGCCGGCTTCATCTTCTACAACAACAAGAAGTCTGCCGATGGCGCTATCGAGCACCTGGGCGACAACCGTTCCGGCCAGGGTGATGGCGATGACGAACAAGTCAACGTCAAGCTCACCAGCCTGCCGCAGGACGTCAAGAAGCTGGTCTTCGCCGTGACCATTCACGACGCCGAAGCCCGCAAGCAAAGCTTCGGCCAGGTCAGCAACGCCTACATCCGCGTCGTCAACAAAGCTGACGGCAAGGAACTGGCTCGCTACGACCTGAGCGAAGACGCTTCGACCGAAACCGCGATGATCTTCGGTGAACTGTACCGCAACAACGAAGAGTTCAAGTTCAAGGCTATCGGCCAAGGTTTCGCTGGCGGCCTCAAGCCCCTGGCTGAAGCCCACGGCGTCAGCATCGGCTAAACCCCGCTGTTGAACCAAGCCCCCGTCTGACGTCAGACGGGGGCTTTTTTGTGCGCGGCGCCAAGCAGAAAATTGCCCGCGTTGCGCGGTCAGCCGGTAATGATGCCTTTGTTGCGGGCTTCTTTGAGCCAGGCAGGGAATTCTTCCATCAGGCAGTCATACAGGGCTTCTTCGCTGAGGTCGGACAGGTGGTCCATGGCGAAGAAGTTGCAGTTGTCGACCACACGGCCCGCCATGTCATCGAGCTTTTCCAGGATGCCGTAGTTGCGCCCGCCCAGCCCGACGAACTGCCAGAAGAACGGCTGGCTGGCGGCTTCGACCATAAGCTTGGTGATCGCCCGGTTTTCGTGCACGCCGCCATCGCTGAGGAACAGGATGTACACCGGCAGCTTGCTGCCATTGCGGCGGTAGTGGTCCATGACCATGCGCATGGCCTTTGGCTCGTTGTTGACCCGTGCACCCACCTCCCACTTGCGCCAGCCGCGGTGGTCGGTCTCGATGTAGTTGCTGTAGTTGCTCAGGGTTGCCGGCGACAGATGCGCAGGCTTGGCGCCGAAGGCGAACACATCCAGGCTGGCATCGTCATCGAAGGCTACTGCCAGCGGGATCAGGCGGTTCAGTACCTCCTGCACGTAGCCGCCGCTGTACTGGCCATCCATCGAGCCGGAGGCATCCAGCACCACGGCGACCTGCGCTTTTACGTGGGTGAGGTTGTTCTTTTCAAGGCTGATCTGGGCCTTTTTGGCAAGGCTGATCAGGGCCGGGGCTGCGGCGGCGATTTTCTTCTCAAGCGACACGGTGGCCTGTACGGGCGGTGCGGGCGGGGCATCCAGTACTTCGCCACCAAAGTGGCGTACCAGCGCGTCCAGGCCCTCGCTGAAGCCCTGCAGGTTGGCTTGCAGGCGCCATTCACCGTTCTTGCGGTAGATGTCGGCGACCATAATCGCTTTCTCGACGCTGAAGGTGCTGCCGGAAAACGCGCAGCTGGCCCCTGTTGGGTTGCCGGGGGCGGTGATGACGAAGCGGCTGTCGGCGATGTCCTTCATGGCGCCGTCGCCGTCGATGGCCGCGGTGAATACCAGCCGGTCGATGCTGGCCGGCAACGCCGCCAGGTTGATCTCGAACTGCCCGGGGGCGACCAGTTTGACGGCATCGCCTGGCGCGCTGGGTTGGTTGAAAAATACCATGTAGCGGTCGTCGGACAGCTTGGACTGTGCGTCCAGGCCAAAACAGACCATGTCGATGACGTGGCCGGACTGGATGCTGATGCTCAGGTTGGCGCGGTCGGCAATGCCGATGGAGCCCAGCGCCAGGCGCTGACCTTGGGTGATGTTCATGAACTCATGTCCTTATGTGAAAGCCGCCAGGGCGCGGCAGCTAAGGCTGCGCGCCGAGGCTTAGACCTGTGGCGAACTAGGGGCGAGGAGCCAGCGGCTGGTTGCGGCGGCGCAGGGTGCGGCGCACCAGCACCACCAGCACGGCGGCGAGGATCAGCAGCACGCTGAAGAAAATGGTATTGAACATCGGGAACGGCTCGGCTGTGCTGGTGGTGGCCTTGATTTCGGTGACGTTGGGGAACATCGAGAAGATCGTGAAGCGCCAGCCGTAATAGCGGATCAGCGCCAACTGCGAGGGGTCGCGGGAGTAACCCTGAGCGCGGGCCTGGACGTCCGCCGAGTCGAACTTGAAGTACCACGGGAAGCCCCAGCCGGTGTCCTCGTTGCGGTACACGGTGACTTCACGGGTGACCGGGTCTTCGGTGTTGATGAAGTACACGTCGCGGGTCGGGCCATCGGCCGGGTTCTCGGCGCTGATCACGCCATCGGCGTCCATCCGCTTGACCTCAACGCCTGTGACGTGAACCACCTCTTGGCGCGGCAGGTAGTGATGCAGGCATACGCCAAGCACCGCGATGATCAGCAAGCTGATGATGACAATCGAACGTTTCACCCAACGCATCGGGCATTTCTCCGGAAAAAAGGGCAAATATGCCGACAGCCAGCAGCCGCCGCATTGCTGAAGTGTTGCAAGGTGCTTCAGCGGCGTTAAACCGCCGCTCACGGGTGCTTGATGATAGTGCTGGGTGGCCGCCAGGGGAAGCGTCGCAGGCCTGTGGACGGTGTTTGCAGCGGTTGCACTGCGTGAAAAAACTGGCAGAGTAGTGCCGGTTCTGCACGACGCTTTTCAGGCGTGACTCAGTGCTGAAACAAGGTCGGGGTGGATACTCCCGGTTAGCGTGCCTTGCGCCAGGCCAACGCCCGCGCAAGGTCTTCCCCATGGAAAAGGCGAATACAGTGAACCTCCCTCTCTCCCCCGGCGCCAACACCAACCTCAGCCTGGCCAAAGGCTTGGTGCGCGTGACCCATGCAGCCGGCAATGGCCTAGACGTCAACCTCACGGCGTTCCTGCTCACCGACAGCGCCAAGGTGCGCAACGACGGCGACATGGTGTTCTTCAACGCCCCTGAACACGCCTCTGGCGCGGCTGCGTTCAGCGCGCCGGTTACCGCAGGCGAGCGGGTCACCCATAGCATCAGTTTTGATCTGGACCGCCTGCCAGCGGGCATTGGCAAGATTGCCATCACCCTGACTCAGGATGGCCCGGCGGGTGGCTTTGCCCAGGTCAAGGACCTGCGCGCGCAGGTGCTGGTAGGCGATCAGGTGCTTGACCTGCAACCGGGCAGTTTCGACCAGGAAACCGGCATTACCGTACTGGAGTTATATGTGCGCAACGGCCAGGCCAAGGCCCGGGCGGTGTGGCAGGGCTTCGCTTCCGGGTTGGCTGGGTTGTGTGGGCTGTACGGGGTTGAGGTGGAGGAGGCGCCAGTTGCAGCACCACCTCCTGCACCCGCAAAGCCTGTGAACATCGGCAAGTCGTTGATCACCCTCGACAAGCCCGGCACTGCGCACAAGGTGACCCTGGAGAAGGGCGCCTCGGCGCCTAAAGTCATCAAGGTCAGTGCCACTTGGGTGGACAACGGCGACGGCCAGGACAACGACGACCTGGACCTGCGCATCGGTATTCTGCGCCCGGACGGGCGCATGTCGATCATCCAGGCGCCAGACAAGCGCGGTTCGCTGACCGAAGATCCATACGTTTTCCATACCGGTGATGTGGTGGCGGCCAGTGTCTCGGCGCCCGGCATCGAGACGGTGGAGATCAGCACCGAGATTTCCCAGCGCATGGGCGGCAAGGTGGCGTTGGTGTGCAGTGTGTATTCGGCAGTGGACAACGGCGCGGTATCGGTGGCTTCACTCAAACCGAAGATGCGCATGGAGTACGGCGACCAGGTGGTCGAGTGTGCATTCGAGTTCAAAAAGGGCTTTTTCAGCAGTGCGGTCTACACCTATGTGCTGGGCACGGTTGAGATCGACGGCGATGAAATCCGCATCAGCCCGAGTGGCGTGACCTCGCGGGCCGGCTCTGAATCCACGCCTTGGCTGACGCGCAAGGGGGCGGAGTTGGTACTTACCATGGACGGGCCCTATGTGTTCAAGGGCGAGCCCATTGAGGCCAAGGGTAACAAGCGCTATTGGTGACTGGCTGGCACCGGCTTTGCCGGTGTTCGCGACACAAGGCCGCTCCTACCCCCAGCCGCGTACTAGCTTGTACCGTGGTCGGGGTAGGAGCGGCCCGGTGTCACGATGGGCCGCAAAGCGGCCCCAATACCCGAACTCCGATACATACCACGCAAACAGCTACCCACCCGTTACGCTAAAAAAATCCCCAGGCGTCACGCCAAACAGCTCTCGAAACGCCGCGATAAACGCTGAGGTGCTTTGATACCCCGCGCTTAACGCCACCTGGGTCACCGATGCCCCCCGGCCCAGTGCCTCCAGCGCCCCCAGCAGCCGCATGCGCTGGCGCCAGGCTCGGAAGCTCAGGCCGGTCTCGCGCAGCAGTATGCGCCGCAGGGTTTTTTCGGAGGCGCCAAGCGCCTCGCCCCATTCGGCCAGTGTGCGGTTGTCGTCCGGGGCGTCCTGCAAGTTACGGCACAGTTGCAGCACCCGTGGGTCTTGGGGCAGCGGCAGCGACAGGCTGACTTCACGGGCGGCGCGCAGTTGGTCCACCAGAACCATGGCCAGGCGGCCATCTTCCCCGCTTTCGTCATATTCAGTGGGGCAGCGCGCAAATTGCTTGATCAGCTCATGGGTCAGCGGCGAGATCTCGATCACCCGGCAATGGTTGTGCGCCGCGCCAAACAACTGCGGCGCCAGGTACAGGCTGCGCATTTCAGTACGGGCGAAACTGAATACCTCGTGGTCCATGCCCGGTGGCATCCACACCGCGCGGCGGGGCGGGGCGACGAAACTCTCGCTGGCGGTATGCACATGCAGCACGCCGGAAATGGCATACGACAGCTGCACCCACGGGTGGCTGTGCATGCGCGTGCGTTCGGGCAGGGCCAGTGACTCGGTGCGCGCGTACACCGCCCGTGGCAGTGCGGTGAGTGCCGGGACGATGCGCTCCTGCACGTCGTATTGTCCGTTTGTCGACATTTGTTGCCCTCATCGCGTTAGCCGGTTACCGCCAACAAGGCTAAGGTAGCCCGGCAACCAAAACAACACAGGATTCGTGCGTATGGCCCGTTCGCGTTTCATGCCGGACAACTTCACCCTCACCTTGATCGCAGTGGTCGCCATGGCCACGGTGCTACCGGCTCGCGGCCAGGTGGCGGTGGCGTTCGACTGGATCACCAACATTGCCATCGGCCTGCTGTTCTTCCTGCATGGCGCCAAGTTGTCGCGCGAGGCCATTTTTGCCGGCGCCGGGCACTGGCGCCTGCATTTGCTGGTGTTTGTCTGCACCTTCGTACTGTTCCCGCTGATTGGCCTTGCCTTGAAACCAGTACTGCTGCCGCTGGTGGGCGATGAGCTGTACCTGGGCTTCCTGTACCTGTGTGCCCTGCCAGCCACCGTGCAGTCGGCAATCGCCTTTACTTCGCTTGCACGCGGCAACGTGCCGGCTGCTATCTGCAGCGCGGCGGCGTCCAGCCTGATTGGTATCTTCATCACGCCTGCGCTGGTGGCGCTGCTGATGGGCGTCCATGGCGACAGCGGCTCGACCCTTGAGGCGATCCGCAAGATCAGCCTGCAATTGCTCGTCCCATTCGTGGCGGGTCAGATTGCCAGGCGCTGGATCGGCGAGTGGGTAGGGCGTAACAAGAGCTGGCTGAAATTCGTGGATCAGGGCTCGATTTTGCTGGTGGTCTACTCGGCCTTCGGCGCTGCGGTGATTGGCGGGCTGTGGCAGCAGGTGCCGCCGACCATGTTGGCGTGGATCGTGCTGGGCTGCTGTGTGGTGCTGGCGTTGTCGTTGGGTATCACGGCGCTGTTGGGCAAGTGGTTGGGCTTCAGCCTTGAAGACCGCATCACCATCTTGTTCTGCGGCTCGAAAAAGAGCCTGGCGACCGGCGTACCGATGGCTCAGGTGTTGTTTGCCGGCAGCACCATTGGTTTGTTGATCCTGCCGCTGATGATTTTCCACCAGATCCAGTTGATGGTCTGCGCGGCGCTGGCCCAGCGCTATGCACGCCGGCCGGAGGCGCCCGTTTCGCCAGAGCAGGCGTCAGTAGCTGCCGGGAAGTAACGTGGCGTTGGCACCGGCCTCATCGCAGGCTGGCGCCAGCTCCCACAGGCGTTGAGCCAGCCCTCCATATCGCAGCTGACGCGGTCACTGTGGGAGATTCTATGGTTTTGTACAACCCTGTTTTCGCCAGACACATCTCCTTGTGGCGAGCGGGCTTGTCCCGCGTTGGGCTGCGCAGCAGCCCTGAAAACCCAAAGGGCTGCTGAGCAGCCC